>NZ_JBFTML010000005.1:0-141422 GCF_056396925.1 Pseudomonas sp. 05N433
GTCAGGTATTGCGGCTGCTGCGCAGCCGAGCGGGAGCAAGCTCCCTCGCCACGGTGCCCTTGATTCAGGGTCAGGCAGTGGCGGGGCGCAGGGAGTAGGTTTTCAGTTGGTCGGCGAAGTCGCGCAGGGATTGAATCCCGCTGGCCTCGGCCTCGTGTACCCAATCCTTGATGGCGGCCAGCATGTCGTGACCATTTGAGCTGGTCTTGACCCAGATCTGCTGCAGGGCCAGGCGTTTCTCGTAAATTACCTTCAGCGCCTGGCTGTGCTCGAGCATGGTCTGGATGCGCAGGTGGTGCTTGTCGTCCAGCAGGCTGGTTTCCCGCGAGAGCAGGCGTTTGGCCCGGTGGAACTGGTGGCGGACCGAGTGATCGACCTTTTCCAGCTCTTGCTTGACCAGCGGCGCGATCACCAGCTTGCGGTACTGGGCCATGATCTGGAAGCGGTTGTTGAGGATCGCCATGGCGGTGTCCATGTCCAGGTTGCCTTTGCCTTCGACACGGTGGGCGATCGGCGCAACCCGCTGGACCTTGGCCAGGCGCAGGAAGCTGAAGACCTGGATCCAGGCCCAGCCGAGGTCGAACTCCCACTTCTTCACCGACAGTTTGGCCGAGTTAGGGTAGGTGTGATGGTTGTTATGCAGTTCTTCACCGCCGATCAGGATGCCCCAGGGCACCAGATTGGTCGCCGCATCGCGGCATTCGAAGTTGCGGTAGCCGATGGCATGGCCCAGGCCATTGACCACGCCGGCGGCCCAGACCGGGATCCACATCATCTGGATGGCCCAGATGGTGATGCCGATGGTGCCGAACAGCAGCAGGTCGATGACGCCCATGATCGCCACGCCCAGCAGCGGGAAACGGCTGTAGAGGTTGCGTTCGATCCAGTCTTCGGGGCAGTTCTTGCCGTAGATGCGCAGGGTCTCGGGGTTTTCCGCTTCGGCGCGGTACAGCTCGGCACCTTTGCGCAGAACGGTGGACAAGCCCTTGATGACCGGGCTGTGCGGGTCATCGACGGTTTCGCATTTGGCGTGATGCTTGCGGTGGATAGCGGTCCACTCGCGGGTGTTCTGCGCCGTGGTCAGCCACAGCCAGAAGCGGAAGAAATGTTTCAGGCCGGCATTCAGCTCAAGCGAGCGATGGGCTGAATAGCGATGCAGATAGACCGTGACGCCGACGATCGTGACGTGGGTCATCAGCAGGGTGACTGCCACCAGTGACCAGGGCGATAAGCCAAGAAAACCTTCGTACCACATAGCCTATAGGACCCTCGATAAAGAAAAAAACAGCCGTCGCATTATCACTTAGCCCACAGATAAAACCAGTCGCCCTTTCAGATAAGAGTGGCCGGATGTTTCTTTAATCTATAATTCCAGTCTTTTTTGTAGGGGCATGGACGCTCGAATGTCAGCCACATATCGCGATGCCTTGCGTGCAGCGCTACTTTATCTGGTGCTTTCCGTAGTCTGGCTTCAGTTCAGTGGTTATTTATTGAACAGTTTCTTCGATAACTCCACCGACCTGCTGCGCTGGCAACTGATCAACGGTTATGCCTGGGTGGCCTTCAGTGCCGGGCTGATTTTCATCGCGCGGGCACGTTTGTTTCGCTGCCTGGGCGTCGGCGCCAAATTGCGTGAGCGTAATGCCGACCGGGAGCGTTTGCGACAGGCGGCCGCGGTGTTCGATTGCACCCGCGAAGGGGTGCTAGTCACCAATAACAAAGGGCTGATCGTCCATGTGAACCGGGCGTTCATGGAAATCACCGGCTACCAGTGTGAGGAAGTGTTGGGTCAGCGACCGAGCATGTTCAAGTCGGGCCATCACCCGCCGGGTTTCTACCAGTCGATGTTCGCGACACTCGACAGCCTCGGCGAGTGGAGCGGGGAAATCTGGAATCGTCGCAAAAGCGGCGAGATTTACCCGCAATGGCAGACGATCCGCCTCGTTCATGACGATCAGGGGCGGCTCAGCCAGTACGTTGCGGTGTTTTCCGACATCAGTGCGATCAAGAACTCCGAGCATGAACTGACGCGCCTGGCCCACCACGATCCGCTGACCGATCTGCCCAATCGCCTGCTGTTTACCGACCGTGCCGGGCAGGCTGTGGCCTCGGCGCAGGCCCATAAGCGCGGTTGTGCGTTGCTGATGATCGACCTTGATCACTTCAAATTGATCAACGACAGCCTCGGTCACAGTGTTGGTGATCAATTGCTCAAGGGCGTGGCTGAGCGTCTGAACACCTTGTTCGGCCCGGGCATCACCCTGGCGCGGCTCAGTGGCGACGAATTTGCCCTGTTGGCTGAAAATTGCCCGCAACCGGGGCATGCCGCGGCGCTGGCCCAGCGGGTCATCGATGGTCTCAAGGAGCGGTTTGAGATTGACCGGCATTCGTTGTTCATCAACGCCAGTGTCGGCATCAGCCTGTTCCCCAGCGATGCGTTGAGCGCCGAGCAACTGTTGCGCAATGCCGACTCGGCACTGTTCAAGGCCAAGAGCGCCGGTCGCGACAGCTATGCCCTCTACACCGAAGAGCTGACCGCGCATGCCCAGCAACGTGTCGAGATTGCGTTCGAATTGCGCCGAGCACTGGAGCAGCAAGAGTTGCGGGTTTATTACCAACCCGTGCACGACCTCAAAACCAGCCGTCTGATCGGCGTCGAAGCCCTGGTGCGCTGGGAGCATCCACAGCGCGGGCTGGTGTCACCGGCTGAGTTCATCCCCATTGCTGAACGCACCGGGTTGATTGCCGAGATCGATGCCTGGGTCATGCGCCAGGCCTGTCAGCAAATGTGCCAGTGGCACGCCGCAGGCGTGGTGTTGTCGTTTGTTGCGGTGAACGTTTCTTCGCGCCTGTTCGCTCGCCGTGAGTTGTACCAGCAGGTGGCTCAGGTGCTGCACGACACCGGGCTGGATCCGGCGTATCTGGAGCTGGAAGTCACCGAAAGCGCGGTGATGGAGGATCCGGAAGTGGCGCTGGAGCAGATGCATCGCTTGCGTGAGTTAGGCGTGCGGCTGGCCATCGATGACTTCGGCACGGGCTATTCGTCGTTGCTGCGACTCAAGCGTTTACCGGTGCAAAAACTCAAGATCGATCAGGGATTCGTCGCAGGCTTGCCGGGTGATGAGGATGACGCGGCGATCGCGCGGGTGATCGTTGCGTTGGCGCAAAGCATGGGAATGCAGGTGCATGCCGAGGGGATCGAGCAGGTCGAACAGGCGGCTTTCCTGCTTGAGCACGATTGCGATCTGGGGCAGGGCTACTGGTTTGGGCGACCTGTACCGGCGGCGTCCTTGGATTGGGTTCGGGCGCCGGTGATTGGATGAGTGCCTGAACTGCTTCTTGTGGCGAGGGGGCTTGCCCCCGTTGGGGCGCGTAGCGGCCCCAAATCTTTGCGTCTGCTACGCAGCCGAACGGGGCGGTGCGGCGTTCCGACAAGCCCCCTCGCCACAGGGTTTTGTGTGGCCCTGAAAATAGTAGATCCCCCGCAATCCCTTGTCCCATCAAATAATGCATTCTGGTTATATAAACATTCTTAAATAGTCTTTTTAAGAATATCTGCGCCTATCTACTATTGCTCTCACGCCGTACGCAGTGCCCGCCACTGCCAGGCATATCTCATTAAAGGAGCAGCACCATGAGCGCATCCCTACGCAGTGTTGACGGGCAGGACGAAGCCACCATTTTGCGCGAGATCCAGAGCGCGTTGCGCGATCTGCGCTTTGGCGCGGTGGAAATCACCGTGCACAACGCCCAGGTGGTACAGATCGAACGCAAAGAGAAATTCCGTTTGCAGCATCCGGGCAACAAGTCGAGCTGAAGCAAAGATCAAAAGATCGCAGCCTTCGGCGGCTCCTACGGGAGCGTCGAAGGCTTCGATCCTTGAGTCAGGCAACCCGTTCCAGACCATAAGAAAAAGCCACCACACCAAGAATTCCAGGAGCTTTCACCATGTCGTCGATTCGCCATTTTGCGTTGGCCGCCCTGGCCAGTGCCCTTTTTGCTGGTTCCGCGGTTGCCAAGGATTACGAACTGCTCAACGTGTCGTATGACCCGACCCGCGAGCTGTATCAGGACTACAACGCCGAGTTCATCAACTTCTGGAAGAAAGACCACGCTGGCGACAACGTGAAGATCCAGCAGTCCCACGGTGGCTCAGGCAAGCAGGGCCGGGCGGTGATCGACGGTCTGCGGGCCGACGTGGTGACCCTGGCCCTGGCCGGCGACATCGACGAAATCGCCAAGCTCGGCAAGAGCCTGCCGGCTGACTGGCAGAAGCGTCTGCCGGAAGCGAGCACGCCTTACACCTCGACCATCGTGTTCCTGGTGCGCAAGGGCAACCCGAAAGGCATCAAGGACTGGGGCGACCTGACCAAGAACGGTGTGGAAGTCATCACCCCGAACCCGAAAACCTCCGGCGGTGCACGCTGGAACTTCCTCGCGGCCTGGGCCTATGGCCTGAAAGCCAATGGCGGTAACGAAGCCAAGGCCAAAGAGTATGTGCAGACCCTGTTCAAGCACGTGCCTGTGCTGGATACCGGTGCTCGCGGTTCGACCATCACTTTCGTCAACAACGGTCAGGGCGACGTGTTGCTGGCCTGGGAAAACGAAGCTTTCCTGGCCTTGAAAGAAGACGGCGGCGCCGACAAGTTCGACATCGTCGTGCCTTCGCTGTCGATCCTTGCCGAGCCACCGGTGGCCGTGGTCGACAAGAACGCCGAGAAAAAGGGCAACACCGAAATCGCCGAAGCGTACCTCAAGCACCTGTACAGCCCGGCCGGCCAGGAAATTGCGGCGAAAAACTTCTATCGTCCACGTGACAAGGACGTAGCTGCCAAGTACGCCAAACAGTTCCCGACCCTGGAACTGGTGACCATCGACAAGGACTTCGGCGGCTGGAAAACCGCCCAGCCGAAATTCTTCAATGACGGTGGCGTGTTCGACCAGATTTACCAGGCGCAGTAGCCTGAAATAGATCTGCCAACGGGCCCCGATCTTGCCGTCGGGGCTTAGTGCGTTTTCAACCAAGGACTTTTATGTCGCGTCGTATCTCCCCCGTCATACCCGGCTTCGGGCTGACGCTGGGCTACACCTTGGTGTACCTCAGCCTGATTGTGCTCATTCCACTGGCGGCGATGTTCGTGCATGCCGCTCAACTGACCTGGGACCAGTTCTGGGCAATCATCTCGGCACCTCGAGTGCTGGCCGCGTTKAAGCTGAGCTTCGGCACCGCGTTGTACGCCGCGATCATCAACGGCGTGATCGGCACGCTGCTGGCCTGGGTGCTGGTGCGCTACACCTTCCCGGGGCGCAAAGTCATCGATGCGATGATCGATCTGCCCTTCGCATTGCCCACTGCCGTGGCCGGTATCGCGTTGACCGCGCTGTACACCCCCACCGGCCTGGTGGGTCAGTTCGCGGCGGACCTGGGTTTCAAGATCGCGTATACCCCCCTCGGCATCACCCTGGCGCTGACTTTTGTAACACTTCCATTCGTAGTACGTACGGTACAGCCTGTACTGGCCGATATCCCCCGTGAAGTGGAGGAGGCGGCGGCGTGCCTGGGGGCAAATCCGTTGCAGGTTTTCCGCCATATTCTGATGCCGGCGCTGCTCCCGGCCTGGCTGACCGGTTTCGCTTTGGCCTTTGCCCGTGGGGTCGGYGAGTACGGTTCGGTGATTTTCATCGCTGGCAACATGCCAATGAAAACCGAAATTCTGCCGCTGCTGATCATGGTCAAACTCGACCAGTACGATTACACCGGCGCCACCTCCATTGGTGTACTGATGCTGGTGGTTTCCTTTGTCCTGTTGCTGCTGATCAACTTGTTGCAGCGGCGCATCGAAACCCCATAAGGAGGCGCGAAAAATGTCCCAATCGTCTATTGCAGCGGCCTCCTCGAACGCCGCCCGCCGTGGCAGTGCTGCTTCGCGGCGAATCCTCATTGGCCTCGGCTGGCTGATCTTTGCGCTGTTTCTGTTACTGCCGCTGTTCATCGTGGTGTCCCAGGGCCTGAAGCTGGGCCTGGGGGCGTTCTTCACCGCGATCTTTGAGCCGGACGCGTTGTCGGCCCTGAAACTCACGGTGATTGCGGTGTTGATTTCGGTGCCGCTGAACCTGGTGTTCGGTGTCAGCGCGGCGTGGTGCGTGAGCAAATACTCGTTCCGCGGCAAGAGCATGCTGGTGACCCTGATCGACTTGCCGTTCTCGGTGTCGCCGGTGATCGCAGGTCTGGTCTACGTGCTGATGTTCGGCGCCCAGGGCTTGTTCGGCCCATGGTTGCAGGATCACGACATCCAGATCGTCTTCGCCTTGCCGGGCATCGTGCTGGCGACGATTTTCGTCACCGTGCCGTTCGTGGCCCGTGAGCTGATCCCGCTGATGCAGGAACAAGGTACCCAGGAGGAAGAGGCCGCGCGTTTGCTTGGCGCCAATGGCTGGCAGATGTTCTGGCACGTCACCGTGCCGAACATCAAATGGGGCCTGATCTATGGCGTGGTGCTGTGTACCGCGCGGGCCATGGGTGAGTTCGGGGCGGTGTCGGTGGTGTCCGGGCACATTCGCGGGGTGACCAACACCTTGCCGCTGCACGTCGAGATTCTCTACAACGAATACAACCACGTGGCCGCGTTCGCCGTGGCGAGCCTGTTGCTGATCCTGGCGCTCTTCATCCTGCTGCTCAAGCAGTGGAGCGAAAACCGTATTAACCGCCTGCGCGCCAGCGCCGCGGAGGAATAAGTCATGTCGATCGAAGTGCGTAACGTCAGCAAGAACTTCCACGCGTTCAAGGCGCTGGACAACATCAGCCTGGACATTCAAAGCGGCGAACTTGTGGCGCTGCTGGGGCCGTCCGGCTGCGGCAAGACCACATTGCTGCGAATCATCGCCGGCCTGGAAACCCCGGATCAGGGCAACATCGTGTTCCACGGCGAAGATGTTTCCGGCCACGACGTGCGTGATCGCAACGTCGGTTTCGTGTTCCAGCACTACGCCTTGTTCCGCCATATGACGGTGTTCGACAACGTTGCGTTCGGCCTGCGTATGAAGCCGAAAAACCAGCGTCCGAACGAAAGCCAGATCGCGGTGAAAGTCCACGAACTTCTGAACATGGTGCAACTGGACTGGTTGGCCGATCGCTACCCGGAACAACTCTCCGGCGGCCAGCGTCAGCGCATCGCGTTGGCCCGCGCCCTGGCGGTGGAGCCGAAAGTGCTGCTGCTCGACGAGCCTTTTGGTGCACTCGATGCCAAGGTCCGTAAAGAATTGCGTCGCTGGCTCGCGCGGCTGCACGAGGACATCAACCTGACCTCGGTATTCGTGACCCACGACCAGGAAGAAGCGATGGAAGTTGCCGACCGGATCGTGGTGATGAACAAGGGGGTGATCGAGCAGATCGGTTCACCGGGCGACGTCTACGAAAATCCGGCCAGCGATTTCGTCTATCACTTCCTCGGCGATTCGAACCGTCTGCATTTGGGCGAAGACCGGCACGTACTGTTCCGTCCACACGAAGTGTCGCTGTCGCGGCATGAACTGGAAGACCACCACGCCGCTGAAGTGCGGGATATTCGTCCGTTGGGCGCCACCACGCGGGTGACGCTGAAGGTCGAAGGCCAGAGCGAGTTGATTGAAGCTGAAGTGGTGAAGGATCACGACAGCCTGGTTGGATTGACGAAGGGTGAGACGTTGTTCTTCAAACCCAAGGTCTGGCAGAAAGTCGCCAACATTTAAGGGCCAAAGCATCGCGAGCAGGCTCGTTCCAGCAGTGGATTGGTGTTGACCACAAACTCTGTCGGCAACCCAAAGTCCTTGCTCGCGATGGCGTCTCCAAGAACACCCCACCCAATCTGTAATAACACCAACTGACCTTGCTTCGATCGGTTCTACCCCCGTGATTTTTTTGCCTCAAACCCTACCTAGACTCTGACTTGCCAGGAGGCAGTGAGAGTCCATGACGGACCGGTGTTATCTCCTGGCGCCCTGATGCCAAGGAGATAAAGCATGAGAATGGAAGTCAGTCGGCATGGCCCGTTTGGCTGTGCCTTGTTGAGCGCTTTGTTGGGCTCGTCCGCCATTGCCGCCCCCTCACTGTCGCCGCAGATACCCTTTGATGTCACGGTTACCCAACCGGTTTCTCTGCCCAGCCTGCAGGCCGATTTCGATGACTTGTCGTGGCAGACCTTCATCGCCCTGAGCTGGCCGGCGCTGGACAATGGCGATCCAAATACCGGCACCCCCATCGGCAAGCAGGATGGGGCCACGGTGTGGGAAAGCTGGAAAGAGAGCTACCAGATATTCCGGGCCAAGGGCCAGACACCGCTGCCCTGGAATGCCCCGGCAACCCTCCCCGAAGCGTGCAAGTCGCTCAAGCCTGGTCGTCTCCTGCAGCAAATGGGGAAGGTGCCCGATGTGCTGAATGAGTTTATCCAGCCCTTCGAGAGTGGCCCGCTGGTGGATCAGAACGGCGTCTATACGCGCAACGAAATCGTGGTCAACCAATCGATGTTCGACGGGATCGTCAACAACGGGCTGTACAGCATCGAAGGCCAGCAGAAGTTTTTCGCAGCGAGCCCGAGCAACGCCGTGGCTTT
The DNA here is from genome assembly GCF_056396925.1 of Pseudomonas sp. 05N433. Taxonomy (NCBI): domain Bacteria; kingdom Pseudomonadati; phylum Pseudomonadota; class Gammaproteobacteria; order Pseudomonadales; family Pseudomonadaceae; genus Pseudomonas; species Pseudomonas sp. 05N433. Next base: position 8,589 of record NZ_JBFTML010000005.1, read on the forward strand.
CAGCTGTGGCTCGGCTGAGACGAAGCAGGTCGGTGCGGTGATGGTGAAGGCGTCGTGGAAAGTGCTTGGCCCCAATGATCGCCGACAGGATTTCCACACCGTCGATGCACTGGTCTATACACCGGGCAACAACGATCCGAGTCATGGGCCGATTGTCGAGGAGTCGTGTGTATCCGAGCCGGTCGGGCTGGTGGGGTTGCACATCGTTCATAAGACCGCCAATGCCGCGCAGTGGGTCTGGTCAACCTTTGAACATGTGAAAAACGTACCGGAGAAATCCACGCCTCCTGAGCAGCGGGTGGGCCCGTACCTGTTCTACAACGTCAACAGCAAGAGCGACGTCAACCAGCCTCCGCCACGGCCGTGGAACCCGGCAGTCAAGGCGACGCCCTCGCAGATCGAGCGTGACGCGCCGCTGACCGACGCCACCAAAAAGCTGAACACCACGTACCAGGCCCTGCTGCGAACGGTCAATCCGCAGAGCGTGTGGGCGAACTATCAATTGATCAGCACCCAGTGGCCGTCAGCCCCTCCACAGCCCAATTGCCAGATATCGGCGACCAACCCACTGGGCAGTCCCGCGCCCTTGTTCCTGGCCAACGCCACGCTGGAAACCTATATCCAGGGCACCGTGCCCCAGGCGTCTTCCAGCTGCATGGCGTGTCACGGCAATGCGGCCACCCATGTCACCGAATCCCCGCGCACCAGCTTCGCGGATTTCACCTACCTGCTTGAACGCGCACAGTCCACGGGTGGACAAGGAGTCAGCCATGAGCAGTGATCTGCAAAACTTCATTGGCCTTTCATCGGCCCTCACCGGCATTCCCGCTGATCGACTGGCGCCGGCCATCGATCAGGTGGGCTTGCCGCCGATCTTTCTCGAGTTCATCACGCCGCGCATCACGCCTGATGTGCTCAACGCCTTGCTGACTCAGTACGCCACGATGGCGGCGGACCTTGAGCCTCCGGACCGGATCGCCCAGGCGGTGCTGATGGATGGGGCGCAACCGGCGACCACGCAAACCGCCCGAGCAGCGCGTTCAATCATGAAACTGTGGTTGTTGGGTGTCTGGTATCAGCCCTATGCCACCGGGAGCTACAAATCGACCGACTCGATGGTGGTGTCCGATCAGGCCTACATCAACAGCTGGGCCTGGAAAATTGCCCAGGCCCATCCCATGGGATACAGCGAGATGTTTTTCGGCTATTGGAACACCACGCCGCCGAGCCTTGAGGATTACACCGGGGTACCCGCCAGCGGACAGCAAGGAGCCTTGTCATGAGTACCGAACAAGCGGACGTAGTGATCGTTGGCGCGGGGCTGGCCGGCAGCATCATCGCTTATCAACTGGGCATGGCTGGGGTGGATGTGCTGGTGCTCGAATCAGGCCCGGAAATCCCGGCCAACCGTGCTCAATACCTGGAGCGCTTCTATACGTCCACGCTGAAAACCCCCGAGGCCCCGTACCCACCGGTGACGAGCCTGGACACGCCGCGTGATCCGGCCAACGAGAACGCCCCGCGTGCGACCATCGCCGATTTGATCCTGGGCTGGGACAAACCGGCGATCAGCTATCTGGTACAGAAAGGCCCGATGCCCTTCACCAGCACCTATGAACGGGTCGGCGGYGGCACCACCTGGCATTGGGTCGGGACATGTCTGCGCATGGTGCCGAACGATTTTCGCCTGAAATCAAAATACGGCGTCGGGGTGGACTGGCCTATCGGCTACGACGATCTGCAAAGTGCCTACTGCCGGGCCGAGGCGGAAATCGGCGTGGCGGCCAATGTCGCCGACCAGGCCTATCTGGGCATGACCTTTCCCGAAGGTTATTCATTCCCGATGCATAGCATTCCGTTGTCGCTGGTCGATGGCAGTTTTGTCACGGCCGTGACGGGGCAGATGTTCGACGGCTTGCCGCTGGTGGTCAGTCCGACGCCCGCCGGGCGCAATTCCCAACCTTACGCGGGGCGCCGGGTGTGTGCCGGCAACACCAACTGCACACCGATCTGTCCGATCCAGGCCAAGTACGATGCGACAGTGACAATGAACAAGGCCCTGGCCACCGGCAAGGTCAAGGTGTTGTACCGAACCGTGGCGAGCAAAGTGACCGTCGGGGCGGACAGCAATATCAACGGTATCGAATTCATTCAGTATCAGCTTGGCGACGGCCCGGTCACTGGAACCGGCGTCGCTATCGGGCAGCGTTATGTGATCGCCGCCCATGCCATCGAGACACCCAAGTTATTGCTCAACTCGGTCAGCGATGCCTGGCCCAAAGGTGTGGCCAACAGCAGTGGACAGGTGGGACGCAGCCTGGCCGATCACCCGATCTACCTGGCATGGGGGCTGATGCCTGAAGGCAAGGCGGTTTTTCCGTACCGGGGTCCTCTGTCCACGGCGGGCATCGAGAGTTTGCGTGACGGTGACTTTCGCACATCTCGAGCGGCGTGGCGCATCGAAATCGGTAACGAGGGCTGGAACTGGCCGGCCACCGATCCTTACACCACCGTGGCTGACTTCATCGACGGGGCGAATCACAGTCAAACCAACCCGCTACCGCCGGCCTTGAAACCACAGCAAGTGCTCTATGGGACAGCATTGGTTCAAAAGCTCAACGACTTGTTCATCCGTCAGTTCCGGATCGCGTTTCTGGTGGAGCAGGTCGAGGACGATCCCGATCACCCCACGTGTTACATCGTGCCGTCGACCGAGTACAAGGACCGGCTCGGCATTCCCCGGCCGGAAATTCACTATGACCTGTCCAAATACACCAAGGAGGGCTTCAAGCAGGCGAAGAAGTTGGCGACTCACATCATCACCGAACTGCTCGGCGCGGTGGAGCTGACGAAGCCTCTCACGCCCGGGACGTTCACCTATGACAATGAGCCCTACAGTTTCCAGGGCGCCGGACACCTGATGGGGACCTATCGCATGGGCGATGATCCAACCAAATCGGTCGTCGACAAATACCAGCGCAGTTGGGACCACAAGAACCTGTTCCTGGTGGGCGATGGTGTCTTCCCCAGCACCGGCACTTCGAACCCGAGCCTGACGATTGCTGCGTTGTCGTTCCAGGCCGGGGATACGCTGGCCAACGACCTGAAGGCTGCGACGGTGGAGGTTCTGGCCAATCTGCCCTGGCAGGGCACCGGTGTACAGATCAACGGTCTGGTTCCACGTCTGGCTCGTTGTGTCCTTGGCTTATGGTGCGCCAGCCCGGAGGGTAATTGGGTGGATGGAAAGGGCAATCCGAACTACATCGCCAAGTTCGGCTATACGCTGATGGGGGCCGCCGAAGGTGCTTTGATCGGCCGTGTTGGTGACTTTGGCATTCCCTTCCTGATCGGCGATCTGGCGCAGATTCCGGCCGGCCAGCAAGGCGAGCTGCAGTTGTGTATCAATGATGACCTGCTAGGCCTCTACGGTGCGGGTTTGAAGGACAACCTCGGTGCACTGACGGTTCGGGTCGAGTTCGGCACGCTGTGAAACCTGGAGCGGTAACGGTATCAATCCGTTACCGCTCTTTTTCTCAGGCGGCGGAGCGTTGATTGCGCAAGGCCACTGGCCCGGCGCGTTCTTCGATGGCTCGTTTCAGCTCGGTCCGAAGCCCCAGCAGGAAGCCTGCTTCCACCACCACAAACAACGGCCCGACAATCAACCCCGTCACATCATCGACAAACGCCGGTTTGCGCCCCTCGTAATGATGACCGACAAACTGTATCGCCCAGCCCACCACAAACATCCCGATGCCGGCGCCAAGCCAGACGAATGTGCTCTGCTGCGCAAGCATATGCCCCAGCCAGACCGACAGACCCAGCAATACCGTCATCAGCCCCCCCAGCCGCAGTTCCAGGCGCAGGTAAAACCACGCCGACATCAGTGACACCAGCACTGCCGGTGACAGCCAGCCCCCGGCCCATTGCGGACGCGACAGCAACACCGCGACCGCCACGACGATCAGGGGAATGCCCACGAAGTGGCTGGCGATATTGCGCGGATCACGGTGGTAGGCGGCGTATTGACTGAGATGGTCAACGAGGCTTTTCATTGTTATTCCTCCTGTAGGGTGATTGATGATGCCCCGGGTTCATCTCTCGCTCTGTCAGGCAGGCGACAATCTCCAGGAGTTTTCATGGACATGCAGGTTTGGCGTTCGCGCCTGATGACGGGGCAATGGTTCAGTCACTTGCCTGTTTCCTTACAGGATAGTCTGCTGGCAATCGCCAGGATTCGGCGGCTGTCACCGGGGCAACTGCTGTTCAAACGCGGTGATCCCCCGTGCGGGTTGTATGCGGTGCTTGAAGGTTCGGTGCGCATTGGCGCGGTGAATGAGCAGGGCAAGGAAGCGCTGCTAAGCCTGGTGGAACCGCCGCACTGGTTCGGCGAAATCTGCCTGTTCGATGGCCAGCCGCGAACCCATGATGCCTACGCCGTGGGCCAGTGCATTCTGTTGCACATCCCGCAAACAGCGCTGCTGGCATTGCTCGACGAACACCCGGTGTACTGGCAGCAACTGGCATTGCTGATGAGCCACAAACTGCGCCTGACCTTCATCAACCTCGAACAGCTGAGCCTGATGCCAGCCCCGGCGCGCCTGGCCCATCGCTTGCTGATGATCGCCGAGGGCTATGGTGAAATCGACCTGCCGCGCCGCGTTCTGCAACTGCCGCAAGAGCAATTGGCGTCGATGCTGTCGTTGTCGCGCCAGACCACCAACCAGATCCTCAAGGACTTGCAGGGGCAGGGGATTCTGAATCTCAGGTATGGCGAGATCGAGATTCTGGATGCGCGGCGGTTGCGGGCGTTGGCGGTGGTTTGATGTGCACTTGCAGGCGCTGTCGATTTTATTGATGGGCTTTGTCCACGAACGCGCCTAGCCTGTGAAGACGACAATCGAGGTGTGCCATGCGTGTGCTGTTAGTGGAAGACGAACCCGAGACCGCCAGCCTCCTGGCCAAAGGCCTGAGCGAAGCGAGTTATGCGGTGGATGTAGCGCTCAATGGCATGGACGGCCGGCGCTTCATCGAGTCTGGCGAATATGAATTGATCATCCTCGACGTGATGCTGCCGGGGCTCAACGGCTGGCAGTTGCTGCAGCAGATCCGCAAGCTCGGCGATACGCCGGTGCTATTGCTCACCACCACGGACGGCATCGAGGACCGGTTGCGCGGGTTGGAGCTGCATGAGGATGATTACCTGCTCAAGCCGTTTACCGTCAGCGAGCTGGTGAAGCGGGTGCGCAAGCTGTTGCGGCGGGATCGGGGGCGGTAGCGGTTTCAGTGGTGCTTGAGAAATTGCGATGGGGCCGGAAATCTCAACACGCCTTGGGAATCTATTACCGCAACCCATCCCGAAACTGCCCCGGCGTCATTCCCGTCCAGCGCTTGAACGCGCGGCTGAAGCTGCTGGTGTCGGCGAATCCCAATAGATAACTGACCTCGCTCAACGAGCATTGCGGGTCGCGCAGGTGCAGCAGCGCCAGGTTTTCCCGACTTTCGTTGAGCAGCGTATCGAACCGACAACCTTCGTCCGCCAGGTGTCGTTGCAGGCTGCGCAAGCTCAAGTGCAGTGCTTCGGCGATGCGATCGGCCGACGGTTCGCCCTCAGGCAGTTGCTCTTCAATGGCGTCGCGAACCTTGCGCTCCCAGGTCAGGGGCTTGAGTTGCGCCAGGGTGCGTTTGAGCACGGTCTCGTTGTGTTCGGCCAGTTCCGGGTTGGCGTCGTCCAGGTGGCTGTCGAAATCCACCAGGGCGAATTCCAGTCGGTCTTCCTCGGCGGCGAAATACACCGGCGAACGGAACACTTTGTGCCATTGATGCGGGTCGGCAGGTTCCGGACGGCGCAGATAAACCGCCAGCGGCGCGTAGTCGCGGCCCAGCCGGTTACGGCAGGTGCGCACGTAAATCGCCGCGAATGCGTCGATGGCTTCGAAGGCTGGCGCGGGGTTGCCTTGGGGGATTTTCAGGCGGAAGCGGTAGCGATCCTCGGCGCGGGTCAACTCCAGGTCCAGCGCATCGCTGACCACCTGGTGATAACGCACGATGCGCTCGAACACTTCCCGCAAGCTGCCGCTGGCCACCAACGCATACCCGAGCGCATGGAACGTGGTCGGGCTGACAAACCGCGACACCCGCAAGCCAATCGCCGGGTCGCCACTGACCTGCACCGCGATTTCCCACAGGCGTGTGGTGCCGGACAACGGGTAACGGGCGTTCGGGTCGTCCATCAACTGCGGATCGAGCCCCGCCTGTCGGCACAGGGCGGTGCTGTCGAGGCCCAGCGCATCGAGCTGCTTGCGCAGGRCGCGGGTCCAGCTGGCGAGGGAGGTCGGTTCAGTCATGTCGATTGGCGCGTCCGGTCAACAGGTTGGCGTTCACGGCTACCGCTGTGTGAAGCATCACAGGGCAGGATGCGAACATCAATAACCAAAGGATGGAAGCATGGACGGTACTTCTGCAAGTCCCCAGCGACTGAATGCAGCACAACGATCAGCGCATATTCGCCAGGTGGTATTGGCCAAGGGCGTCGAGTTGCGTCGGAGCTACCCGATTCTCAACCATCAGGACGCCTTGGGTGCGGGCATCCTGGCCTTCGCCCTGGCCGGGATGATCGGGTCGGCAGTGCTCTATATCAACGGATACATGGCCTGGTGGGCATGCCTGTTGGTCAACGCGTTCTTCGCCTCGTTGACCCATGAACTTGAGCATGACCTGATCCACAGCATGTATTTTCGCAAACAGCGGGTGCCGCATAACCTGATGATGGGCCTGGTGTGGCTGGCGCGGCCGAGCACCATCAATCCGTGGATCCGCCGCCATTTGCACCTCAACCACCACAAGGTGTCCGGCACTGAAGCCGACATGGAAGAGCGGGCGATCACCAACGGTGAGCGCTGGGGTTTTGCGCGGCTGTTGATGGTTGGCGACAACGTGATGTCGGCGCTTATCCGCATGCTGCGGGCCAAGACCTGGGCGCACAAGTTCAGCATCCTCAAGCGCTCCCTGAAAGTTTACGCACCGCTGGCGCTGATGCATTGGGGGGCGTGGTATGTGTTCCTCGGTTTTCACGCCGCCAACGGCATCGCGCATCTATCGGGGGCGCCCATCGAATGGTCGGCGACGACATTGGCGGTGATGCAAGTGATCGACATCGCTGTCGTGGTGATCATCGGTCCGAACGTGTTGCGCACGTTCTGCCTGCATTTTGTCAGCTCGAACATGCACTACTACGGTGACGTCGAGCCGGGGAATGTGATTCAGCAGACTCAGGTCTTGAACCCTTGGTGGCTGTGGCCGTTGCAGGCGTTCTGCTTCAACTTCGGCAGCAGCCACGGGATCCATCATTTTGTGGTGAAGGAGCCGTTTTACATCCGCCAGATGACGGTGCCGGTGGCGCATGAGGTGATGCGTGAGATGGGGGTTCGGTTCAATGATTTCGGGACGTTTGCACGGGCGAACCGATTTGCGCACAAGGCGACCACAGAACCCCGTCAAGTGCATGCCGCTCAGGTTTGAGCAAGGCACCCGGAAACTCAAAGGCGAAAAACGCTCGTCATCAATTTGACCCAAAGGGACGCTAAGTTGTGACGCAAGCAGCGAGGGGTCGGCGATTGCCGAAGATGATTCGTATATGTGATTTAGGTCTAATAAAGTAATTAAATATTCCTTTATTGGATAACCGATTTCGCCAATCATCGGCTTCAGGATTGTTGATCAGCGCAAACAGATTTTGAGTTTCCGGGGCCGTCTCCTTGGCAGGGTGCGGCCCCTTTTTTATTTTGGATAAACGCATATTCGATATTGGTCTTAATAAATAGCTTCTTATTCCTTAGCGAATATAACTCTCCTCCCTATACTCGATCAGGAACAGACACACAGCAGGAGAGCTCCCCCATGCGCAACGAATCAATTCGCTACCTGATTGTGCCGGGCTGGCAAGGATCGCCAGAAGATCATTGGCAAACCCACTGGCAGAACAGTCTGCCAAACAGCGCGCGGGTGGAGCAGGCCGACTGGCTGACGCCTCGTCGTGAAGACTGGGTCGCAGCGTTGGCCGAGGCGATTGCCGCCGACAGCACGCCTGTGATCCTGATCGCCCATAGCCTGGGTTGCATCACCGTTGCCCATTGGGCAGCCACCGCGCCGCTGCAATTTTTGCGTCAAGTGCGCGGCGCCTTGCTGGTCGCGCCGGCGGACGTCGAGCGCCCGGCCTGCGCGCCGGCCCTACGCAACTTTGCGCCGATCCCGACCCATTTATTGCCGTTCCCGAGCCAGGTCGTCAGCTCTGACAACGACGCCGCCGTGAGCGCGCCACGCGCGCTTGAACTGGCGCGTCAGTGGGGCGCCGAGGCGGGGATTTTATCGGGGGCCGGGCACATCAACGTGAAGTCCGGTCACCGGCGCTGGGAGCAGGGTTTTGCCTACCTTTATCGGCTGCAGAACCGCATGGAGCAGCACGCCCTGCGCCGCGCTTGAACCTCATTCTTTTTCTTTAAAAATCGCCCCCGTCTCCCGGCGGTTTTGGGCGGGAGTCTGCCATGAGTTTGCATGAAACCTTCGGTCAGCCATTGCTGACCTTTCCCGATGCGGAGAAAAGCCCGCTGAGCATCCGTGCCAAGGCGCTGGTGTTTGTCGATCCGCGTTCCCGGCAGTTGCGCCAGGAGCTGGAACAGCTGGCGCCACGTTCGATCTCAGTGTTGATTCGCGGTGAAACCGGCAGCGGTAAAGAACTGCTGGCGCGGCACATCCATCGCGCCAGTGATCGTGGCGGGTTGTTCGTGTCCGTCAATTGCGGCGCGATCAGCCCGACTTACGCCGATGCTGAACTGTTCGGCTATGCCGCCGGCAGTTACAGCGGTTCGGCCAGCAGTCGTGCCGGCTGGTTCGGCTCGGCCAACGGCGGCACCTTGTACCTGGACGAGATCGGCGACCTGCCGCTGCCGATCCAGATCAAGTTGCTCGCAGCCCTGGAAAACCACGAAGTCACCCGCGTCGGTGCGCACCAGCCGAGCCCGGTGGACGTGCGTCTGGTGGCGGCCACCAGCATCGATCTGGCCCAGGCAGTGGCGGCCGGAAAATTCCATGAGCGGCTTTATCACTACCTCAGCGAGGGCCAGCTCGAACTGCCGGCCTTGCGTGAGCGGGTGGGCGATATTTTATCGCTGGCCGAATACTTCCTCGGCATCTACAGCCAGCGCCTCGACCTGCCGGTGCCACTGATCAGCGAAGCGGCGCAGCATCTGCTGGAGCAACACAGTTGGCCGGGCAACACCCGAGAGCTGGAGAACGTCATTCACTTTGCGCTGCTGGTGAGTACGGGCGATGAGATTTTGCCGGAGCATTTGAATCTGCCCGAGGCGCCTGCATCGTTGCTACAGATCGAGCAGCAACTGAAAAAAATCCTCGGCAGCGGCTCCGCCGCCGAAAAAGAGGCCTTGAAAGACCTGCTCAAAGCGACGGGGCTTCTGTAGGAGCGAAGCTTGCTCGCGAATCAGACAACTCGGTCTGTCTGGAGGACGGCTTAGTGGGCAAGTCGCGCTCCTGCAGGGTCGTGCATGGATTTATGGAAGGGGGGCTGTATGAACAAAATGGAATATGAAAGTGAATAAAAGATATTGTTCGGGAATAAAAAATCCCGGTATCGTCCGCGTCACGCCAGCGATAGCACTTCACTGGCACCTAAACATTTAGCCGTCGTCGATGACGACCGTGATTTTCGATAAGGACACTGCATGAAAAAGGTTCTGTTGTTCACCGCATTGGCGGCTGCCCTGACCGCGGGCCAGGCCCAGGCTGGCGAGAAACTGGTGGTTGCGGCGACGCCGATTCCACATGCCGAGATTCTTGAACTGATCAAGCCTACCCTCGCCAAAGAAGGCGTGGACCTGGAAATCAAAGTCTTCACCGACTACGTTCAGCCGAACGTGCAGGTCGATCAGAAGCGTCTGGACGCCAACTACTTCCAGACCCTGCCGTACCTGAAAAGCTTCAACGAAGGCAAAGGCACGAACCTGGTGACTGTGATCGGCGTGCACGTCGAACCGTTCGGCGGCTACTCGAAGAAAGTCAAAACCCTGGCTGAGCTGAAGGACGGCGCAACCATCGCCATCCCGAACGAAGGCAGCAACAGCGGCCGTGCCCTGATCCTGCTGCAGAAGGCTGGCCTGATCGAGTTGAAAGACCCGAAAAACGCTTTGGCCACCCCGAAAGACATCGCCAAGAACCCGCACAATTTCAAGTTCAAGGAACTGGAATCGGCCATGCTGCCGCGTGTTCTGGACCAGGTCGATCTGGACATGATCAACACCAACTACGCGCTGGACGCGGGCCTCAACCCGGCTAAAGACGCGCTGGTGATCGAAGGTGCCGATTCGCCTTACGTGAACTTCCTGGTGGCACGTCCGGACAACAAGGACAGCGTTGCCATCCAGAAACTGGCCAAGGCCCTGACCAGCCCGGAAGTGAAGGCGTTCATCGACAAGAAATACAGCGGCGCGGTACTGCCGGCGTTCTGATTGATTGCAGTCTCGAACCCTTCAAGGTTTCAAACGCCGATGGCTACTATAGCGTCGGCGTTTTTTATTGCGCCAAGATCAAAAGATTTCAGGCCACCCGCGTCTTCAACGCCCTGCGCAGCGCCACCAGCAATTTCACGATGTCCTGCGGATCCAGCCGCGGCGTCACTTTTACGTCAGCCATGTTCTCTTCCTTGTGATGGTTCGGCCGGGGGAGTCTGGCCAAAAGCTGCACGTCCTTGGAGGGGCATTTTGAAAAAAAGATCCCTCCTACAGCGCAAAGGAAAATAACCGTCCCCCGCTGCCGTCGCAAATCCGCAGAATAGTTTTTTGCGTGATATCAATATGCTTTAACGGTATTTAAATTCCTCTTTTTATACCTTTAAAGTTGGCGCCTGCCGGGTGGTTATCCACTGCCCATGGACTGCGCCATCGTCGCTTACCGAGCGGCGTACAGGATGTTCAATGACCATCGATTACGCATTTATCCTCAGCACCCTGCCGGCGTTTCTCAAAGCCGTTGGCGTGACGCTGCAGGTCGGCTTCATCGCCATCGGCACTTCGTTGCTGGTGGCGCTGATCAACGCGACGATTCTGGTGTTTCGCACGCCTTACCTGCAGCGCCTGGTCGGGCTGTATGTGGAGTTGGCGCGTAACACGCCATTGCTGATCCAGTTGTTCTTCGTCTACTTCGCCTTGCCGGCCCTGGGCATCAAAGTCTCGGGCTTCGCCGCAGCGATCATCACCATGACCTTTCTCGGCGGAGCCTACCTCACCGAAGTCCTGCGCGCCGGCGTGGATGCCGTGCCCCAGGCGCAACTTGAGTCCGGTCGTTCAATAGGCTTGTCCCACGGGCAATTGCTGCGCTACGTGATCTTGCCGCAGGCCGGCATCCTCAGCCTGCCGTCGCTGTTCGCCAATTTCATATTCCTGCTCAAGGAAACCACGGTGGTCTCGGCGGTGGCGGTGCCGGAGATTCTCTACACCACCAAGAGCTACATCGCGCTCTATTACAAAACCTACGAAATGCTCGCCGTGCTGACGTTGATCTGCGTGCTGTTGTTTTTGCCGTTGTCGCTGCTGCTCAGCCGTCTGGAAAGGAGGCTCCAGCATGGCCAGTTCGGGTCTTGAGTTGCTCATGGTGTCGTTGCCGCAATTGGGCAAGGGCGCTGCACAAACCTTGTCGATTTCATTCCTGAGCATCGCCTTCAGCACCGTCGGCGGGGTGCTCTACGGCGTGTTGCGCACGCTGAATTCGACATGGCTCAACGCAATGCTGCGGGTTTATCTGGAATTGTTCCGGGCGATCCCGGTGCTGGTCTGGTTGTATTTGTTGTTCTTCGGCCTGCCGATTTTTTTCGGCCTGAGCATTCCGAGCTTCTGGTGCGCGGTGCTGGTGCTGTCGCTGTGGGGCGCCAGCGAAGTCGGGGAAGTGGTGCGCGGCGCCTTGCATTCGTTACCGCGCGGCCAGCGAGAAGCGGGATTGTCGATTGGCTTGAACGGCCCGCAACTCTATGGCTACGTGCTGCTGCCCCAGGCGCTGAAACGCATGACGCCGCCGACCATCAACGTCTACACGCGGATCATCAAGACCAGCTCTCTGGCGGTGCTGATCGGCGTGGTGGACGTGATCAAGGTCGGCCAGCAGATCATCGAGCGCACCTACGAATCGGTACTGATCTACGGCGCGCTGTTTCTGTTTTTCTTTTTCATCTGCTACCCGCTGTCAGCCGCTTCCCGCGTGCTGGAGCGGCGCTGGACGCAAGCATGAGCGCATTGATCGAGTTCAAGGGTTTCAACAAGTTTTTCGGCGAGCAGCAGGTGCTCAACGGCATCGACCTGAAGGTGAGAACGGGCGAAGTGATCGTCATCCTCGGCCCCAGCGGCTGTGGCAAAAGCACCTTGCTGCGCTGCCTCAACGGCCTGGAAGTCGCTCACAGCGGCAGCTTGAATTTTGCCGGGCGTGAGTTGCTGGACAAGGGCACCGACTGGCGCGAAGTGCGTCAGCAGATCGGCATGGTATTCCAGAGTTATCACCTGTTTCCGCACATGAGCGTGCTCGATAACGTGCTGCTTGGCCCGGTGAAAGTGCAGAAGCGCGACCGCCGCGAAGCCCGTGCCCAGGCCGAAGCCTTGCTGGAGCGCGTAGGCCTGTTGGACAAGCGCGACGCGTTCCCGCGTCAGCTCTCCGGTGGTCAGCAGCAACGCATCGCCATCGTCCGTTCGCTGTGCATGAACCCCCAAGTCATGCTCTTTGACGAAGTCACCGCCGCCCTCGACCCGGAGATGGTCAAGGAGGTACTCGAAGTGATTCAGGGGCTGGCCCGCGAGGGCATGACCCTGCTGATTGTCACCCACGAAATGGCCTTCGCCCGCGCCGTGGCCGACCGCATCGTGTTCATGGACGCTGGGAGCATCCTTGAGCAACAACCCCCCGAGATTTTCTTTACGAACCCGCAAACCGCACGAGCGCAGCAGTTCCTGGAGAAGTTCTCCTTCGTCGCCGCACTACCCAAAACGACTCAAATAAAGGAATTGGAACTGCCATGAAAACTGCCAAGTCTTCTCTGCTGCTACTCCCGCTGTTCGGCCTGGCGCTGCTGGCCGGTTGCAACAAAACCGAAGAGCCGGCCAAGCCGAAAGTCGCCAGCGTCAGCAGCGCACCGGCCGGTTACCTGGAAAAGATCAAAGCCCGGGACAAGCTGATTGTCGGCGTGTTCACCGACAAACCGCCGTTCGGTTTTGTCGATGAAGCCGGGCGCTACGTGGGGTTCGATACCGACATTGGCCGCCAATTCGCCAAGGATCTGTTGGGCGATGAAAACAAAGTCGAGTTCGTGGCGGTGGAGCCGGCGAGCCGGATTCCATTCCTGCAAAGCGACAAGGTCGACCTGATCCTGGCCAACATGACCGTCACCCCGGAGCGCAAGGAAGCGGTGGACTTCACCAACCCGAACCTCAAGGTGGCGGTGCAGGCGCTGGTGCCGCAGGCCAGTTCAGTGAAGAACCTTGATGACCTGGCGACCCGCACGACTATCGTGACCACGGGCACCACAGCCGATGTCTGGCTGACCAAAAATCACCCGGACTGGAAACTGCTGAAGTTCGAGAAAAACTCCGAGTCCCTGCAAGCCCTGGCCAATGGTCGCGGCGACGCTTATGCGCAGGACAATCTGGTGCTGTTCAGCTGGGCCAAACAAAACCCGGGCTACCGTGTACTGGAGCAGAAGTTGGGCGCCGAAGCACCGATCGCCCCGGCGGTGAAGAAGGGCAACATCGAACTGCGTGATTGGGTGAATGCGGAGTTGGCGAAGCTGGGTGAGGATAAGTTTTTGCTCAAGCTGTACGACCAGTATGTGCGTAAAGAGCTGAGCGACGACACCAGGCCTGAGAGCGTGATTGTCGAGGGTGGGAAGTGGCAGGGGTGATTGGCTTCAGCTGATCGTTCCCACCTGTGGTGAGGGAGCTTGTTCCCTCGCCACAGAGCGAGGGAACGATCAGTGTGTCTCAGTCGGGCCAATACCACACCGGCTCATCCAGCATCCGCTGCCCGACCATCCCGGTCTGGCCGAAATCTTTCTCCAGCACAATGCAATTGCATTCCGGGTCTTGCTGCAATGCCGAGATCAAGCGCCGCGCATGGGACACCACCCACACCTGGCACTGTTCGGACGCTCGAATAATCAACCGCGCCAACGCCGGCAACAAGTCCGGATGCAGACTGGTTTCCGGCTCATTCAGCACCATCAGCGTCGGCGGCCGGGGTGTCAGCAATGCCGCGACCAGCAACAGATAGCGCAACGTCCCGTCCGACAACTCGGCGGCGGACAGTGGCCGCAACAACCCTTCCTGATAAAACTCGATTGCAAATCGGCCACCTTGCAGCAGTGCGATGTTCAGCGTCGCGCCGGGGAACGCATCGCTGATCGCCGCCTGCAAGGCTTCGGGATCGCCGATTTCGCGGATGGTCTGTAATGCCGCCGCGAGGTCGCGACCGTCGTGGTGCAACACCGGCGTGCGAGTGCCCAGTTGTGGTTGTCGCGCCGGAGCTTCGGCATCGCTGCGAAAGTGATCGTAGAAGCGCCAGCGGCGGATGAATTCACGCAGCTGCAAGACTTCCGGCGAGGTACGCAAGCTACCAACCTGATCGAACAGGCTGTCGAAATTCGGCGTGTGCTGGGACAGCACCTCCCAGCCGCGTCCGGCCCGTGTGCGAATCATCGGGCCGTCGCGATCCACCAGCAGGCTGGCCGGGCGATAGAACGGCCCGGACCAGATGCATTCCCTTTTGATTTCCGGGTCCAGAGAAAACGCGGAAAGACTCGGTTCCGCAAGGCCCAGCGCGATCGAGTAGCTGAAGTCTTCGCCGGCAAACCCCAGGCGCAGGCGCTTGACGCCGTGTCGCATGGTTGCCTGGACCGGGATTTCACCAGCGCGCATGCGCTGGGTGATGGTTTCCGGCCCGGCCCAGAAGGTCGAATCCAGCCCACCCTCGCGTGCCAAGCCATTGACCACTCCACCCTGAGCAGTTTCCGCCAGCAGACGCAAGGCGCGGTAGAGATTGGATTTACCGCTGCCGTTGGGGCCGGTGATCAGGTTCAGCCGTTCGAGCGGAATCACCAATTTATTGATCGAGCGGTAGTTGGCCACCGCGAGGGTTTTGAGCATGGGGAGCTTCCTGCTGCAGGGTCCGCCAGTTTGTCTTATCGTCGGCGACTGTGATCGTCTGTGACGAGGGAGCTTGCTCTTGCTGGGCTACGAAGCGGCTCAAAAAAGTTAAACGAGGTGTGTCAGGCAAAACGAGATAGCAGGTTTGCGTCTGTTGCGCAGCCGAGCGGGAGCAAGCTCCCTCGCCACAGGATAGTCCCCAGGCCATAAGGTACGTAGCAAACCCGTGCACCTGTTGAACCCTGTTCTAAGCTCACAGTCGTATCGTCACTGGCACGTACGTACAACGCAAAGGAGTCTGCATGGCGGGTCCCGGATTGAAATTAATGGTTGGCCTGAGCCTCTTCGCCTTGCTGACCGCCTGTGGCGAAAAAAAGCCCGTCGAGAAGGACCGTCCGCGAGTCTTCGTGCAAGAGGTCAAGCCAACCGATTACGCCGCTGCGGTGACACTCACCGGTGATGTTCAGGCCCGAGTCCAGACCGAGTTGTCGTTCCGCGTGGGCGGCAAGATCATCCAGCGCATGGTCGATGTCGGTGACCGGGTGTCGGCCAAACAAGTGCTGGCCAGGCTTGACCCCAAAGACCTGCAAACCAATGTCGATTCGGCCCAGGCCCAGGTGGTTGCCGAGCAGGCGCGGGTCAAACAGACTGCCGCCGCCTTCGTTCGCCAGCAAAAACTCCTGCCCAAGGGCTACACCAGCCAGAGTGAATACGACTCCGCCCAAGCGGCCTTGCGCAGCAGCCAGAGCGCATTGAGCGCGGCTCAAGCGCAATTGGCCAACGCCCGCGATCAACTGAGCTACACCGCGTTGATTGCCGATGCGCCAGGCGTGATTACTGCGCGCCAGGCCGAAGTCGGCCAGGTGGTGCAGGCCACGGTGCCGATTTTCAGCCTGGCCCGGGATGGCGAGCGTGACGCGGTGTTCAATGTTTACGAATCGCTACTGACCGAACCGCCGTCAGACCGATCGATTGTGGTCAGCCTGCTCGACAATCCGAAAATCAAGACCACGGGCACCGTTCGGGAGGTCACGCCAGCGGTGTCCGCGCAGACCGGCACGGTGCAAGTCAAAGTCAGCCTCGACGGTCTCCCTGAAGGCATGCAGCTCGGCTCGGTGGTGAGCGCCACGGCCAAGCCAGTGGGTAAAACCGCAGTGGAACTGCCCTGGGCGGCCCTGACCAAAAACCTCAGCGACCCGGCCGTGTGGCTGGTGGACGCCGAGGGCAAGGCGCAGTTGCACACGGTCACCGTTGGCCGTTACCTGACCGGCAAAGTCATTGTCAGCGCCGGCCTCACCGGTGGCGAAAAAGTCGTCACCGCGGGCGGCCAGTTGCTGCACCCGGGCGTACGGGTGGAGGTCGTCGAAAATACCGATCAGACCCCAACCACAGGAGCCCAACCATGAAGCACCTGTTGCTGTTGTCCGCCGCTGTACTTCTGGTCGCCTGTTCCAAGGAAGAAGCGCCGCCAGAACCGGTGCGGCCGGTGTTGTCTGTGGAAGTGAAAGCGCTCCATCAAGAGGATCTCGGCCGGTTCGCCGGCAGCATTCAGGCCCGTTACGAAAGCAATGTCGGTTTCCGGGTGCCGGGGCGTATCGCCAGCCGCAATGTCGATGTCGGCGCCGAAGTCCAGAAAGGCGCCTTGCTCGCCACCCTCGACCCCACCGATCAGCAGAACCAGTTGCGCTCGGCCCAGGGTGACCTGGCGCGTGTTCAGGCGCAGCTCATCAACGCCCAGGCCAACGCCCGGCGTCAGCAGGAACTGTTCAATCGCGGGGTCGGCGCTCAGGCACAACTGGACATCGCCCAGACCGAACTGAAAACCACCCAGGCGTCCCTCGATCAAGCCAGGGCCGCCGTCAACCAGGCGAAGGACCAACTCAACTACGTCGAGCTGCGCACCGATCACAAAGCCATTGTCACCGCGTGGAATGCCGAAGCCGGGCAAGTGGTGACCGCCGGCCAGCAAGTGGTGACCCTGGCGCAGCCGGACATCAAGGAAGCGGTGATCGACTTGCCCGACACCCTGGTCGATGATTTGCCGGCCGACGTGGTGTTCCAGGTCGCCTCGCAACTGGACCCGAGCATCACCAGCACCGCCATCGTGCGCGAAATCGAACCCCAGGCCCAAAGCGCGACCCGTACCCGTCGTGCCCGCCTGAGCCTGACTGATACGCCACCGGGTTTTCACCTCGGCACGGCGATCAGCGTGACCCTCAGCTCTGAAATCAAACCACGCCTCGAACTGCCGGCGAGCGCATTGCAGGAGGTCGATGGGAAAACACGGATCTGGGTCGTCGATCCRCAGACGCAAACCGTTGCCCCAAGGGAGGTCAGCCTGGTCAGCCGGACCGACGACACAGTGGTCGTGGCCAACGGTGTGAAATCCGGCGAGCGGGTGGTCAGTGCCGGTGTGAATAGCCTCAAACCGGGGCAGAAAGTGAGAATTGACGAGGGCAGCCCGCAATGAAAGGGAGTTTCAACTTATCCGAGTGGGCCCTCAAGCATCAGTCGTTTGTATGGTATTTGATGTTCGTCGCGCTGTTGATGGGCGTGTTCTCCTACCTGAACCTGGGCCGCGAAGAAGACCCGTCGTTCACCATCAAAACCATGGTGATCCAGACCCGCTGGCCCGGCGCGACCCAGGAAGAAACCCTCAAGCAGGTCACTGACCGGATCGAGAAAAAACTCGAAGAACTCGACTCGCTCGATTACGTGAAAAGCTACACCCGCCCCGGTGAATCGACGGTCTTCGTTAATCTGCTCGACACCACCAGCGCCAAGGACATTCCGCAAATCTGGTATCAGGTGCGCAAGAAGATCAACGACATCCGCGGCGACTTCCCGCAAGGCCTGCAAGGGCCGGGCTTCAACGATGAGTTCGGTGACGTGTTCGGTTCGGTGTATGCCTTTACCTCTGACGGCCTGTCAATGCGCCAGCTACGCGATTACGTGGAACAGGTGCGTGCCGAAATCCGTGAAGTGCCAGGGTTGGGCAAGGTCGAAATGATCGGCGAGCAGGATGAAGTGCTGTACCTGAACTTCTCCACCCGCAAACTCGCCGCCCTCGGCATCGATCAGCGCCAGGTGGTGCAGAGCCTGCAATCACAGAATGCCGTGACCCCGGCGGGAGTGATCGAGGCCGGCCCGGAGCGGATTTCGGTGCGGACCTCGGGGCAGTTTGCCTCTGAGAAAGACCTGGCCAACGTCAACCTGAAGCTCAACGACCGCTTCTACCGCCTGGCCGACATCGCCGACATCAGCCGTGGCTATGTCGATCCTGCCACCCCGGAGTTTCGTTTCAACGGCCAGCCGGCCATCGGCCTGGCAATCGCCATGAAGAAGGGCGGCAACATTCAGGCATTTGGCAAGGCGCTGCATCTGCGCATGAACGAGCTGACGGCCGACCTGCCGGTGGGCGTTGGTGTGCACAACGTTTCCGATCAGGCCGAAGTGGTGGAAGAAGCGGTCGGCGGTTTCACCAGTGCATTGTTCGAGGCCGTGGTGATCGTGCTGATCGTCAGCTTCGTCAGCCTTGGCGTGCGCGCCGGGCTGGTGGTGGCGTGTTCGATTCCGTTGGTGCTGGCGATGGTCTTCCTCTTCATGGAATACAGTGGCATCACCATGCAGCGGATTTCCCTCGGAGCGCTGATCATCGCCCTCGGCCTGCTGGTGGACGACGCGATGATCACGGTGGAGATGATGGTCACGCGCCTGGAAATGGGCGAAACCAAAGAACAGGCGGCGACCTTCGCCTACACCTCGACGGCGTTCCCGATGCTCACCGGCACGCTGGTTACCGTCGCCGGTTTCGTGCCGATCGGCTTGAACGCGAGCTCCGCCGGTGAGTACACCTTCACGCTGTTCGCGGTGATCGCGGTGGCCATGCTGGTGTCATGGATCGTCGCCGTGCTGTTCGCCCCGGTACTCGGTGTGCATATTCTGAGCAGCAATGTGAAACCTCACGACGCAGAGCCAGGGCGCATCGGTCGGGCGTTCAATGGCGGCCTGCTGTGGGCCATGCGCAATCGCTGGTGGGCCATCGGTATCACCGTGGCGCTGTTCGTGCTCTCGGTGTTTTCCATGCAGTTCGTGCAGAACCAGTTCTTCCCGTCCTCGGACCGCCCGGAAATCCTCGTCGACCTGAACCTGCCGCAAAACGCCTCGATCGCCGAAACCCGCAAAGCCGTGGACAAGCTTGAAGCGACGCTCAAGGGCGACCCGGACATCGTGCGCTGGAGCACCTACATCGGCGAGGGTGCGATCCGTTTCTACCTGCCTCTCGACCAGCAGTTGCAGAACCCGTACTACGCGCAACTGGTGATCGTCAGCAAAGGCCTGGAGTCACGCACGGCGCTGACTGCTCGTTTGCAAAAGCGCTTGCGTGAAGACTTCGTCGGCATCGGCAGTTACGTCCAGGCCCTGGAAATGGGCCCGCCGGTGGGGCGTCCGATTCAATACAGGGTCAGCGGTAAAGACATCGATCAAGTGCGCAAACACGCGATCGCCCTGGCCACTGAACTGGATAAAAACCCGCACATCGGCGAGATCATTTACGACTGGAACGAGCCGGGCAAAGTGCTACGCATCGACATCGCGCAAGACAAGGCGCGGCAACTGGGGCTGTCGTCGGAAGACGTGGCGAACCTGATGAACAGCATCGTCGTCGGCTCGCCGGTGACGCAGGTCGATGACGACATCTACCTGATCGACGTGGTCGGCCGCGCTGAAGATGCCGAGCGCGGCAGCCCGGAAACCTTGCAGAACTTGCAGATCGTCACCCCCGGCGGCACTTCGATACCGCTGCTGGCGTTCGCCACGGTGCGCTACGAACTGGAGCAACCGCTGGTATGGCGTCGTGACCGCAAACCGACCATCACCATCAAGGCTGCGGTGCGCGACGAGATTCAGCCGACCGACCTGGTGAAGCAGTTGCAACCGGACATCGACAAGTTCGCCGCCGGTTTGCCGGTGGGCTACAAAGTCGCCACTGGCGGTACGGTGGAGGAAAGCGGCAAGGCCCAGGGGCCGATTGCCAAGGTGGTGCCGTTGATGCTGTTTTTGATGGCGACCTTCCTGATGATCCAGTTGCACAGCGTGCAGAAGCTGTTCCTGGTGGCCAGCGTCGCGCCGCTCGGCTTGATCGGCGTGGTGCTGGCGCTGATTCCGACCGGCACGCCCATGGGCTTCGTGGCGATCCTCGGGATTCTGGCGCTGATCGGCATCATCATCCGCAACTCGGTGATTCTGGTGACCCAAATCGACTCTTTCGAGAAGAGCGGTTATACGCCGTGGGACGCGGTGGTGCAGGCCACGGAGCATCGGCGTCGGCCGATTTTGTTGACGGCAGCGGCGGCGAGCATGGGGATGATCCCGATTGCCCGGGAAGTGTTCTGGGGGCCGATGGCCTACGCGATGATTGGCGGGATCATCATCGCCACCTTGCTGACGCTGCTGTTTTTGCCGGCGCTGTATGTGGCCTGGTACAAGGTACGCGAGCCGAAGAAACAAGCGCCGTAACGATCAGTCGGCTCGACGCCAAACGCTGGCCAACCAAGGCTGCTGCTCCCGTGGCAGCCCCGCCGGCCGGTAGTAATGCTCAAGCTCCACAAACCCCGCCTCGGTCAGTATTTGTTGCCACGCCGCCAGGTCGTAATACGCCCCATAACGCGGTCCGTTCCAGCCTTCCTGATTCTCGCCACGGGGATTGGAACTGAACAACACACCGCCCGGCTTCAATGCCGCGCGCAGTTGCTTCAACACCCTGGGCAACTCCTGGCTCGGGACATGAAACAGCACCGCGTTGGCAAAAATCCCGTCAAACCGCTCGGCTGGCAGATCGAGCTTCAGGAAGTCCTGCTGCCAGACCTCGCAACCGCTGTCGTCCCGGGCCATCTGCGCAAGCTTTTCCGAACCGTCGAGCCCGATGGCGATGTGGCCCAGGCGGGTGAAGGTTTTCAGGTCGCGGCCGGGGCCACAGCCAAAGTCGAGAATGCTGAAGGGCGCCTCACCCTGAATATGCCGCAACAGGGCATCGATGTTCTGGCTGACATCRTGATCGCGAGTGCCTTCACGGAAGTCCTCGGCCACCGCGTTGTAATGGCCCAGGGTGGTAGAGGTGATCTGCTCCAGGTCGGCGGGAGTCTGTTTCATGGTCGGCTGCACAGAAAAAGAAAGAAGCACTGACTATAAGCGCTTTCGCACTTTTGATCTTGATTCAGCGCTTGTTCAACCCCCGCGCCAACCGATCCCCACCCAACTGAATCACCGCCACCAACACCACCAGCAACACAATCACCGTCAACATGATCTGGCTGTCAAAGCGCTGATACCCATATCGATAAGCAATGTCGCCCAACCCACCAGCGCCAATCGCCCCGGCCATGGCCGACGAGTTGATCATGGTCACCAGCGTAATGGTGAAGCCGCCGACAATCCCCGGCAGCGCCTCGGGCAGCAGCACATGCCAGACGATATGCCAGCGTCGGCAACCCATTGCCTGCGCCGCTTCGATCAACCCGTGGTCGACTTCCCGCAGGCTGACTTCGGCGATGCGTGCGAAGAACGGCGTAGCGGCAATAGTCAGCGGCACCACCGCTGCCCAAACGCCATAGGTGGTGCCGACGATCAACCGGGTGAACGGAATCAGCGCCACCATCAAAATCAGAAACGGAATCGAGCGGAACAGGTTCACGAACGCGCCCAGTGCGCGGTTCAGCGCCGGTGCTTCGTAGATCCCGCCTTTGGTGCTGGTGACCAGGATCACCGCCAGCGGAATACCCACCAACAGCGCGATCAGTGACGACACGCCGACCATCAGGAAGGTGTCGATGAAGCCTTGCAGCAATCGATCAAACCACATAACCCAGCACCTCCACCTGTTGCGCCCAATGACTGGCGCGCTGACGCAATTCCTCGGCACCGAGGGACGAACCGGTCACCGCCAGCAGTAATTGCCCCAGCGCATGGCCCTGAATCCGTTCCACGCCCCCTTGCAGCAAACGCACGCGGCCACCGAGGGCGCTGAAAAGCGCCGCCAGGTCTGGCTCGTCGCGTGTATTGCCGGTGAATTGCAAGCGCAGGACCACGGCAGCGTCCGAAGACTGCGGCTGTGCCCGCAAGCGGCTTTGCAGTTCATCCGGCAGGCCGTGTTGCAGCGGCGCGAGCAAGGTCTTGCTCACTTCATGCTGCGGGTTGCCGAAGACCTCCCAGACCGGCCCCTGCTCGACGATTCGCCCGTGCTCCAACACCACGACCCGATCGCAGATATCGCGGATCACCGCCATCTCGTGGGTGATCAGCACGATGGTCAGGCCCAGTCGCTGGTTGATCTCGCGCAGCAGGCCGAGGATCGATTGGGTGGTCTCCGGATCGAGGGCCGAAGTGGCCTCGTCGCACAGCAGAATCTCCGGGTCATGCACCAACGCACGGGCGATGCCGACACGTTGTTTCTGCCCGCCGGAAAGCTGCGCCGGATAAGCCTTGTGTTTACCTTGCAGACCCACCAGTTCGAGCAATTCACGGACCTTCTGCTCGCGTTTTTCCTTGGGCACACCGGCGACTTTCAATGGTAATTCGACGTTCTGCCAAACCGTCTTGGCTGACATCAAATTGAAGTGCTGGAAGATCATGCCGATGCGCCGGCGCAGCGCCACCAGTCGGTCTTCATCGAACTCGCCGATGTCCACCTGATCGATCAGTACTCGCCCGCTGCTCGGTTGTTCGAGGCGGTTGATGGTACGGATCAGAGACGACTTGCCGGCACCGCTGCGCCCGATGATGCCGAACACTTCGCCGCGTTGGATTGCCAGGTCGATACCGTGCAGGGCCGCCACCGGACCTTGCTGGCCATTGTAGGTTTTACCCAGGCCGATGAAGCGCACGTGGGCGCGGTTCAGCTCGGGGTGGAGCTCGGTGCGTTCAGCACTGTGTGGCTCTGGAGTCTCCAGTCGCCGTTGGATGGCGGCCGTCATGCTCAGCTTTCCCAGCCGGCTTGATAGAGCTTGCCGTGGGCTTTATCCAGCGCTGCGCGAACCGCTGGCGAGTGCTGATAGATGTCGACGAATTTGATCAGCCGTGGGTCGGTTTTGCTTTTCGGCTGGATCACGAACTGGATCACGTATTCCTTGTGATCGAGACCATCGAACAGCAGGGCCGAGCTGGCATCGAAGGTTTTCGACAGGCGAATGTAGGCCGGATAACCCTGGACCAGATCGGCGTCGTCATAGGCGCGTACCAGTTGCACGGCTTCAACCTGAAGGATTTTGATTTTCTTCGGGTTGGCGATGATGTCTTCTTCGGTGGCCTTGTAGCCGACGCCCGGTTTGAGGGTGATCAAGCCGGCCTTGGCTAGCAGTTGCAGGCCGCGACCGCTGTTGATCGGGTCGTTGGCGATGGCCACGCTGGCGCCTTCTGGCAACTCGGCGAAGCTTTTGTATTTCTTCGAATAGAGGCCGACGTTGTTGATGATGCCCGGGGCGAACGGCACCAGATCAAAGCCGGCCGCGGCCTTGGCGTTTTCCAGGAACGGGATGTGCTGGAAATAGTTCACGTCGATGTCGCCCGAGGCGAGGCTGACGTTGGGAGCGATCCAGTCGCTGAACTCCACGAGTTCGACTTTCAGGCCTTGTTTGCTGGCTTCCTCTACGGCGGCTTCCAGCGGAATGGCGAAGGCGGCGGTGGTGCCGACCTTCAACGGCGCGTCGGCGGCGAAGGTGATGGAGCTGAAGAGGCCGAGGGCCAGGGCCAGTGCTTTGACTGGGTGGGATAAGAGTTTTTTGGTCATGATGATTTTCCAGTCAATTGTTTAATGTGCATGCTTTTGTGGCGAGGGAGCTTGCTCCCGCTGGGCTGCGAAGCGGCCCCAAAGCCATTCAATGAGTTCAGTCAGTTGAAACTCGCCAGCAGGTTTTGCGACTGCTGCGCAGTCGAGCGGGAGCAAGCTCCCTCGCCACAGGTTTTAGTGTCGGTAGTGGGAGCCCGTGTGTTGCTCAGGCAAATGCGCGTCACGCTGAAACAGTTTTTCCCGCAGGCTGCCGTCGTCGTAAGCGGTCTTGTATGACCCTCGGCGCTGCAACTCCGGAATCACCAGCTCAATGAAATCCACATAGCTTTCCGGGGTGACGATCCGTGTCAGGTTGAAGCCGTCGAGGCCGGTTTCGGCGATCCATGATTCCAGCTCATCGGCCACTTGCTCAGGCGAGCCGACCACGGTGATGTAGCGGCCACCGAGGGCGTGTTGTTCCAGCAGTTTGCGGCGGGTCCAGTCGTTGTTTTGCAGGTTCTTGGTGGCAGACTGGATGGCGTTGCTCTTCACGTACTGGATCGGTTCGTCGAGTTCGTACTCGGAAAAATCGATCCCGGTGGACGCCGAAAAGTGCGCGACGCCGGCCTCGGCGCTGGCGTAGCTCAGGTATTCGGCATGCTTGGCCCAGGCCAGCGCTTCGGTGGCGCCGACGATCACGTTCAAGCCCATGAACACCTTGATGTCCCAAGGATTGCGCCCGGCCTCGACGGCGCTGGCGCGCACCTTGTCCACCTGGATCCGGGTCGCCGGTTTGTTCTGGCCGCTGATGAACACGCACTCGGCATGCCGACCGGCGAACAGCAAACCGCGATCGGAGCTGCCGGCCTGGAACAGCACCGGCGTGCGTTGCGGCGACGGCTCGCAGAGGTGATAACCCTCGACCTGATAGAACTCGCCCTTGTGCTCGACCTTGTGCACTTTGTCTGGCTGGGCGTAGATCCGTTGCTCGCGGTCGTTGAGCACCGCGCCGTTTTCCCAGCTGCCTTCCCAGAGTTTGTAGAGCACTTGCAGGTATTCGTCGGCCTGGTCGTAACGTCGGTCATGTTCCACCTGCTCGCTGAGGCCCATGGCCTTGGCGGCACTGTCCAGATAGCCGGTGACGATGTTCCAGCCGACCCGGCCGCGACTCAGATGATCAAGCGTCGACAGGCGTCGGGCGAACAGATACGGCGGCTCGTAGGTCAGATTGGCGGTCAGGCCGAAGCCGAGGTTCTTGGTGACCGCGGCCATGGCCGAGACCAGCAGCAGCGGGTCGTTGACCGGCAACTGGATCGACTCTTTGAGCGGCACGTCGATCGAGTTCTGGTAGACGTCGTACACGCCGACGATGTCGGCGATGAACAGACCGTCGAACAGTCCGCGCTCCAGCAGTTGCGCCAGTTCGGTCCAGTATTCGATCGTCTTGTACTGGGTGGACGTGTCCCGTGGATGGGTCCACAGGCCATGGTTGATGTGCCCGATGCAGTTCATGTTGAACGCGTTGAGCAGGATCTTCTTTTTGCTCATCAAATGGTCCCCCGCAACGGCGGGTTTTCATCGTTGAGGTAGTAATTGCCCACCGCGTGATACTTCCAGCGCACCGGGTCGTGCAGGGTGTGCACCCGGGCGTTGCGCCAGTGCCGATCGAGGCCGTGCTCAATCAGGGTCGCCTGGCTACCAGCCAGTTCGAACAACGTGCTGCCGGCGGCGAGGGAGATCTCAGTGCTGATGGCCCGGGCTTCGGCAACCGCAATCGACGCGGCGGCGACGGTCTCGGCATTGGTGTCGGCCTGGGCCCGGTCGAGGAATTCGCCGGAGCGTTCCAGCAAGGCTTCGGTGGCGTGCAGACGAATACTCAAGTGGCCGAAACTCTTGATGGTCAGCGGGTCTTCGGTGGCTGTTTCATGCGTGGCGTCGATCCACGGTCGGGTTTTGGTGCGCACGAAATGCAATGCATCTTCATAGGCTGCGCGGGCAATGCCGGTGTCGATCGCGGCGTGGAGAATCTGCGCCAATGGGCCGACAGTGGTCGGGCGTTCGAATGCGCTTTGAAATGGAATCACGTCTTCGGCGGCAACGTAGACATCCTCGAACACCACCGAACCGCTGCCGGTGGTGCGCTGGCCGAAGCCGCTCCAGTCGTCGATGACCGTCAGGCCTTTGCTGTTGTGCGGGACGAAGGCCAGCTGCTGCACGCCGTTTTCATCCACTACTGAGGTGGGGATGCGCTGGGCGTAAATGGCGCCGGTGGCGTAGAACTTGCGGCCGTTGATGCGATAGCCGTCACCGTTGCGGGTCAGGCGGGTGACGCGGTCATGGGCGGTTTTGGTGCCCAGTTCCGCCAGTGCATTGCCGAAACGCTGGCCGGCCAGCACTTCGGCGTACAGGCGTTTTTTCTGCTCATGGCTGCCGTTCACACGGAGCACTTCGAGGGCGTAGAAATGGTTCTGCGGGATCTGCCCCAGGGAGCCGTCAGCCTGGGCGATCAACGCGATCACTTTGGCCAGGGTGGCGTTGGAAACCCCGGCGCCGCCGTATTCCTTTGGCACGCTRATGCCCCAAAGACCCGAACGGGAAAACACTTCCAGTTCCGGGTGCGGCAAACGACGTTCGCGGTCGCGCAGGGCGCTATCGCGTTTGAAGTCGTCGGCCAGGTCACCGGCGACGATCAGGGCTTGCTCATCGCTGGTAATGACCGCGACGTTTCGAGAAAGAGACATGTGTTTCTCCAGCGATCTGGTCGTTAAATCCAGGAGTGGCGAGCCGGCAACGTGCCGTTCAAGTGATATGCGCCAACCGCGTGATACTTCCAGCGCACCGGGTCGTGCAGCGTGTGCACCCGGGCATTGCGCCAGTGGCGGTCGAGGTTGAACTCGGCGAGGGTGGCGCGGCTGCCGGCCAGCTCGAAGAGTTTTTCGCTGGCCAGCAGCGAGATCTCGGTGGTCAGCACTTTGGCCTCGGCAACGGCAATCGAGGCGCGTGCCGCAGACTCGGCGGTGAGCGGCGCGGCGTTGACCTGATCGAGCACTTGCCCGGCCTTGCGCAGCAGCGCTTCGGCGGCGTGCAGTTCAATTTTCAGCTTGCCGATATCGGCGATCACGTAGAGGTCGTCGCTGGCCCGTTCGACCTTGGCGTCGATCCAGGGCCGGGCACGGGTTTTCACGAATTCGATGGCGTCATCGATAGCGCCCCGGGCGATGCCGGCGTCGATGGCTGCTTGAATCAGCTGCGATACGGCGCCCTGAGTGTTCGGGCTGTCGTTGATCCTCCAGTTATCCACCACCAACTCGGCGTCGACCCGCACGTTGTTGAGCAAAATGGTGCCGCTGGCGGTGGTGCGCTGGCCGAATCCCGACCAGTCGTCAACGATGCGCAAACCCGGCGTGCCACGACGAACGAAGGCCAACACTTGCTTGCCGTCGTCGTTCAGCGCCTTGACGGCCACCCAATGGGCGAACAAGGCGCCGGTGGAGTAGAACTTCTGCCCGTTGATGACGAAGCCATCGCCGTCTGCGGTGATTCGCGCCTTGAGCTCCAGGGTGTTTTTGGTACCGCGCTCCGGCCCCGCGTTACCGATCCGCCAGCCTTCGAGCACGCTTTTGAACAGCTGTTTTTTCTGCGACTCGGTGGCACTGCCCAGTATCAGGTTGAGAATCCCGAACTGGTTCTGCGGGATCTGCCCCAGGGCCGGGTCGGCTGCGGAAATGATCGCGAAGACTTCGGCAACGGTGACGAATGAAACCTGTGGGCCGCCGTACTCACGCGGGATGGCAATGCTGCCCAGGCCGCTGCGGGTGAACTGTTCGATTTCCGACCAGGGCAACTTGCGCTGCTGGTCACGTTTGGCGGCGTGCAGGCGGGCGACTTGCGCCAGCTCTTGGGCAGCCTTGATGGCTTGTGCGTCGTTGCGCAAGACCTGCGCGGGCAACAACAATGGGGCGATGTCCAGATCACTCTGGATGATTGCATCTGCCAGACTGGACATCAGTGCCGCTCCTTGGCTGCACGCAATGCCCTGGCGATTTGCACTGGGGTGATTGTGTTCCGGACCATACCTACCTCACATCTCATGAAAACGCCGCAGGTGTTGCGGCGAACGAAAAACACGAATGTCCGGTGGTCCGGTGTATATACCCTAAACGCGTATAAATAATTAATGAACTAACTTTTAGGAATATGCATAGAAGGGTGGCATCGCCAGGACGGTCGAGCCCTGTGGCGAGGGAGCTTGCTCCCGCTCGGCTGCGAAGCAGTCGCAAAATCGGCCATCACGATTCAATTACACAAACACGTGAGCCAGTTTTGGGGGCGCTTCGCACCCCAGCGGGAGCAAGCTCCCTCGCCACAAAAAGCCCTCATATCGTGCACTACAGGCGCTTCACTTCTTTCGAGGCTCAGCAGCTTTGAGCACTTCTTTGGGCGGCACTTTCAGGTAAGGATTGGCACAGCCGATCTTCAGCGTGCGGGCCGGTGCCCAGCGCGAGTTGTTACCCACCCGGTCGAGGATGCAGTAGGTCACTTCCAGTCGAAGGTCTTCGCCGGCTTCGAGAATGATTGCCGGTGGCACCCAGACGTGAATCGGCTGACCCACATCGTCGGCCTTGAGTTTGGGCAGGTCCATGCGCACGTCGCCCCAGCGCAGGGTGATTTCGTCGTCGGCGGCCATGTTCAGGTACGGTTCGATGGTCAATGGCACACCGCGCTTGACCTGGTTCGGATTGACCCCCTGACGGCGAATGGTCTCGGGGATGAACACAGGCGCCAGGCTCTGGTTTTCCTCATCGCAAAGGGGCGAGGGCAGGCCGCCGGGGCAATCGAGTTTGATCTGGACGCGCGCCGCCGGTGATACCGCTGGCCCTTGCCCGATCTGCATGACCTTGTAATGGACGCGAGCAGAACCGTTGGCAATGAAGCTTTCCGGCACCCGCAAGCTCACCGCTTTGTTGCCATGATCCGCTCCCAATACGCTGGAGGCCACGTAGCAGTTGTTCCAGAACAGCTCGATCAGGTCGCCTTCGTACATACGGGGATAGGGAGGCACGTCGATTATCAGGTGAGCGGCCGAGGTGATGTTGATACCAGTCTTGTGAGTTTGCGCCAGGGTCGGGGCTGCAAGCTCGGGTTTGTTCGAAGTGCTTGTCATGGGGTTCTCTCCTTGAAGCCTTACCGCGAAGTCCGTTTCTGAAAGATCGAAAGGCGTGTATTACCAGGCAACAAAACGATTCACTGTTTGTGTGTTTTAAGAATGATCGAGTGTGGTGGTAGTCGCCTGTTGGAGACTAGATAAGAGTGCGTTCGAATAGGTGTCAATAGAACTGATTGGCTAAAGGTTGGTTCTTGGGTTATTCAGAAATTTCCTACGCAGTGTAGTTAGTAAACCGCATCGTGGTGTCGAATTTAGTCCAATATTTCGTGGGTTTTACGCCTTGGGAGCAGCAGCCCGTTGAGTGAGGGTGGTGAGGGATTTCATGGATTTTAAGGGAAGTGAATCTGTTGCAGGACATATATATGTACCGCACGGGAGGGCTGGAAGTTGTTTATGATTTGGGTGAATCAAAGAGGTCAGGGGGAGGAGGGGCATGAGGTTTTTAGAAGAAGGGGGGTGTCACTTCCATCCATGGAAGTTGACGTTTTTTTGAAAGGATGCAACTAAGCGTTGTTAAGGAATTTACTGAGAAACTGCTTCGTCCGTTCTTCTTTCGGGTTGGCAAAGAGTGCCTTGGCTTCGCCCTGTTCGACAATCACACCCTTGTCGAAAAACACCACACGGTTGGCCACGTCCCGAGCAAAACCCATCTCGTGGGTGACGATCACCATGGTGCGTTTCTCCTCGG
Source organism: Pseudomonas sp. 05N433 (assembly GCF_056396925.1). NCBI lineage: Bacteria > Pseudomonadati > Pseudomonadota > Gammaproteobacteria > Pseudomonadales > Pseudomonadaceae > Pseudomonas > Pseudomonas sp. 05N433. Next base: position 38,393 of record NZ_JBFTML010000005.1, read on the forward strand.
CCAGGCCGCGGATGGTCGCCAACACTTCGCCCACCAATTCCGGGTCCAGCGCCGAGGTCGGTTCATCGAACAGGATTACTTCCGGTTCCATCGCCAGCGCCCGGGCAATCGCCACACGCTGTTGCTGACCGCCGGAGAGGCGTCGCGGGTAAGCGTCTTCCTTGCCCGCCAGGCCGACCTTGGCCAACAGCTTTTTACCCAAGGCAACGGCGTCGGCTCGTGGAATCTTTTTCACCACGATCGGGCCTTCGATAACGTTTTCCAAGGCTGTGCGATGGGGAAACAGATTGAAGTTCTGGAACACAAAACCCACGTGCTGGCGAAGGCGTCGTACCAGGCTCTGCTGCTGGTTCAGGGGGCGGCTGCCATCGATCTCGATGTCGCCGACCTTGATCCGGCCGCTGGTGGGTTCTTCCAGAAAATTCAGGCAACGCAGGAACGTGGTCTTGCCAGAGCCGCTGGGGCCGATGATTGCCACCACCTCGCCTTCCTTCACCTGCAGATCGATGCCGTTGAGCACCACCTGACCCTTGAACTGCTTTGTCAGCTTTTCCACGACAATCATGGGGTCAGGACTCCTGGTCGTGCCGATTGACCCGCTCTTCCAACTTGTTCTGCAGGTGCGAAAGCACCGTGGCCAGAACCCAGTAGATCAGCGCGGCGGCAAGATACATGGTGAAAATTTCGAAGGTACGGGCGGTGATCAGCTGCGCCTGGCGGAACAGCTCCGGCACCTGAATGGTGGCCGCCAGCGCGGTGTCCTTGACCAGCGAGATGAAGCTGTTGCCCAACGGTGGCAGGGCCGTGCGCATCGCTTGCGGCAGAATGGCCCGGCGCAGGGTTTGCGCGCGGGTCATGCCGATACTGGCCGCAGCTTCCCATTGGCCGCGCTCGATGGAGCTGATCGCGGCACGCAGGATTTCGCAGGCGTAGGCCGCCATGTTCAGCGAGAAGCCGATCAGGGCTGCCGGCAGCGGATCAAGTTCGATGCCCAATTGCGGCAAGCCGTAATAGATCACGAACAGTTGCACCAGCAACGGCGTGCCGCGAAAGAACGACACGTAGATGCGGGAAATCCAGCTCACCAGTTTGAAGCGCGACAGGCGCATCAACGCCAGGCCGAAGCCCATCAGCAGGCCGAAGAACATTCCGCCCAGGCTCAGGATGACCGTGTAATACGCGCCCTTGAGCAGGAAGGGCGCGGAGTCCAGCGCGAGTTGGAAAGCTTCTCCCATTATTGAGTGACGTCAGCGCTGAAGTATTTTTCCGAAAGCTTTTTCAGCGTACCGTCGGCACGCAGCTTGTCGATGGCTTTGTTCACCGCGGCCAGCAGTTCAGGCTCGCCTTTGCGCAGGGCAATACCGGCCTCCTGACGGGAGAACGCTTCGCCGGCGGCGGCAGTGTCCTTGGCCTTCCTGGCGTATTCCAGCGCGGCCAGGCGGTCGATCAGAATGGCGTCGATGCGGCCGACGCGCAGATCCTGGAACTTGCTCGGGTCATCTTCGTAGGTGCGGACGTCAGCCTTAGGCACATTCTCTTTCACCCACTGCTCGTAGTTGGTGCCCAGGCCTACGCCRACTTTCTTGCCGGCCAGATCGGCGGCGGTCTTGATGGTGTCTTTGTTTTTGGTCAGGGTCAGCGCCTGAATCCCGGAAACGGTGTACGGCTCGGAGAAGTCGTACTTCTTCTTGCGCTCTTCGGTGATGGTCACCTGGTTGATCACCGCGTCCAAACGCTTGGATTCCAGGGCCGCGAGGATGCCTTCCCATTTGGTCGGCTGCAGTTTGACCTTCACGCCCAGCTCTTTGGCCAAGGCTTCGGAGAACTCGACTTCGAAGCCGCTCAGTTTGCCGGCCTCGTCGACGAAGCTGAACGGTGGATAAGTGCCCTCCAGGCCGACGTTGATCACGCCCGCGTCCTTGATCTTTTGCAGTTGCTCTCCGGCAACCGCTTGCCCGAGCAGGCCGGCGCTCAGCGCCAGGCCCAACGAGCCCACCAGCAGATTTCTACGTAGTGCGGAAAAATTCATGACAAGCCCCTGTGTTTTCTTATGGAAGACGCTTAAGGAAAGTTGGCAAATTCGGGATTTGAACGACTGCGATATCCTGCCCTAAAGCAGCTTATGCGTCTCGCTGCAAATTCGCCTGCGGCGCGACTATATGATGGGATTTTTAGATTGGAAAATAATAAATATTAAGTTTGTTATTCTTTAAATGAATATTTGAGGAATGCGTTCCTGTGGCGAGGGGGCTTGCCCCCGTTCGGCTGCGAAGCAGTCGTAATGTCTGCTGACTCGATATGACTGCCGGACACAAGGGGCCGCTGCGCGACCCAACGGGGGCAAGCCCCCTCGCCACAGGACTATCGGCTATAAAAAGTCTTTGTAGGCAAACAACGCCGGCGCTCCACCGGTGTGCAGGAAGATGATCGGGCCCGCATCGAAGCGCTGGCGCCCGATGCCGTCGAGCAAACCAGCCATGGCCTTGCCGGTATACACCGGGTCCAGCAACAACCCTTCCTGGCTCGCCAACAGCTTCACCGCCGCCAGCGTCCCGGCATTCGGCTCGCCATAACGCGGGCCGAAATATTCGTCCCACAGTTCGACTTTGAAACTCGCCGGCAGGCCCACGCCTAACAGCTCGGCAGTGCGTTCGGCGAGGCCCTGGACTTTCGGTCGTTGAGCTTCATCGCTACGGGAAACGGTCACGCCGATGACTGGCAAATCCGGCAGTACTTCGCTCAATGCCAGCGCCAGGCCGCTATGGGTGCCGGCACTGCCGGAAGCCAGGACTACGGCGGCGAATTGCAGCCCGGTGTCCTTGATCTGCTCGGCCAGTTCCAGACCCGCACGGACATAACCCAAAGCGCCCACCGCATTGGAGCCACCAATCGGCACCAGATAGGGTTTCTTGCCATTGCTGCGCAGACGTGCGGCCAGCGCTTGCAATTGCTCGTCAGCGTTGTCGAGGTTTTCCACCAGTTCGACCTTGGCATCGAACAGGTCCAGCAACAGCCGATTGCCATTGCCGAGGTAGTTGCTATCGTCAGTCCCGAGCGGGTTCTCCAGCAGCGCCACGCAGCCCAGGCCAAGCTTGGCCGCAATGGCGGCGGTTTGGCGCACGTGGTTGGACTGGATCGCGCCAGCGGTGATCAGCGTATCGGCGCCTTGGGCCAGGGCGTCGGCGGCGAGGTATTCGAGTTTGCGCAGCTTGTTGCCGCCCAGTGCCAATGGCGTCAGGTCATCGCGTTTGACGTACACATCGCGGCCCAGCCAGGTCGACAGGCGTTCGAGTTTTTCCAGCGGGGTAGGGTGACCGAGCAGGTCGAGGCGGTTAAAACGGGCAAGCTGTTGTTTGATCATGGGTCCGTACTGGCGGAGAAAGATGTCAGGACTATAGGCACGGGTATTTAGCGGGGCAACTGCCAATCGCTTATAGCCAAAAGTATTGATCCCAGCACTATTGGTTCTTAATTCGGCTGCAAGTCGTTGCCGTAAAGTAATCGCCGTCAGCGCGGCCAGACAGTCCGGCCGCCCGTGAGGAGTTTTTACCGTGAGCGAGCGTTCCAGCCATTGGCAATTGCAGACCATCGTCAGCCAACTGCGTACGGCGCGCGACCAATGGCGCGCACAAAACGGCCGCGCCAGCACCGAGCAGGGCGGTCGCGAGTTGCCGTCCCGAGCGGCCATGGCGGACATTCTCGAAGCCTTATGCGGTGCGTTGTTTCCGATGCGTCTGGGGCCGGTGGATTTGCGCGAGGAGAGTGAGGACTTCTACGTCGGCCACACACTCGACGTGGCGTTGAATGCATTGCTGGCTCAGGCGCGGCTCGAATTGCGTTACGTCGCTCGCCACAGTGCCGGGGTCGATTCTGAAGTCGAAGCCAAGGCCATCCGGATCATTCAGGACTTCGCCCTCGCTCTGCCGGAATTGCGCAGCCTGTTGGACACCGACGTGCTGGCGGCCTATCACGGCGATCCGGCGGCTCGCAGTGTCGATGAAGTGTTGCTGTGCTACCCGGGAATCCTGGCGGTGATTCACCATCGCCTGGCCCACCATTTGTACCGCGCCGGGTTGCCGTTGCTGGCGCGGATCAGCGCGGAAATCGCCCACTCGGCCACCGGTATCGACATCCATCCTGGCGCGCAGATCGGTCGCAGTTTCTTCATCGACCACGGTACGGGTGTGGTGATCGGCGAAACCGCGATCATTGGCGAGCGGGTGCGGATTTATCAGGCCGTGACGTTGGGCGCCAAGCGCTTCCCGGCGGACGAAGACGGCCAGTTGCAGAAGGGCCATCCGCGGCACCCGATCGTCGAGGACGACGTGGTGATCTATGCCGGCGCGACGATTCTGGGACGGATCACCATCGGCAAGGGCTCGACGATTGGTGGCAACGTCTGGCTGACCCGCAGCGTGCCAGCGGGGTGCAACCTGACCCAGGCGAATCTGCAGCATGATGACGGGACGCAGAAGTAAGGCTCCCTGATATTTGCTGACTGACATGCAGTCTTCGCGGGCAAGCCTCGCTCCTACAGAATCAGTGTCGATCGGGGACTTGGCGACCGACACAAAATCTGTAGGAGCGAGGCTTGCCCGCGAATGGTTTCAAGCCAAACCGAGATAATGGCATCCAGCTAATTTTCCACAGAACAAATCCCGTAAACCCCGCGTCATACCCTTCCTTGCACTCGCGCAGAAAAGCTACCGCCGAGCCCTGCGATTAGTCCTTAGCACCCTATTCATGTTTAACTTGAACGTTCATTCAAGTTAAACCGGTGGTTCGCCGCCCGCTCACAACAGGAGGCTTGCCTTTGCTGAGTCCGATTTTTACAGCCACGTTTTCCCCCCTCGAGGTGCACCTTTCGTGAGTGCATCGTCCATTCCCGCAAGCGGCCAGGTCCGCATGAATCCGCCGGTGTTTTATTTCGCGGCGACCTTCATTTTGTTGTTCGCCGTCGTGGTCATGGCGATCCCCGAACAGGCCGGTGCCTGGTTGTTGCAAGCGCAAAACTGGGCGGCCAATACGGTCGGCTGGTACTACATGCTCGCGATGACGCTGTATCTGGTCTTCGTGGTGGTCACCGCCTTGTCCGGCTACGGCAAGATCAAGCTCGGTGCCGACCACGACGAGCCCGAATTCAGTTACTTGTCCTGGGCCGGCATGCTGTTCGCCGCCGGGATCAGCATCACGCTGTTTTTCTTTTGCGTGTCCGAACCACTTACGCATTTGGTGCAACCACCGCAAGGCGAGGCCGGTACGGCGGAGGCGGCGCGTCAGGCGATGCAGATTCTGTTTCTGCACTGGGGCCTGCACGGCTGGGGCGTGTTCGCCTTCGTCGGCATGGCGCTGGCCTATTTCGCCTATCGGCATAACCTGCCGCTGGCCCTGCGTTCGGCGCTGTACCCGCTGATCGGCAAGCGCATCAACGGGCCCATCGGTTACGCGGTGGACGGCTTCGGCATCATCGCCACTGTGTTCGGCCTCGGTGCCGACATGGGCTTTGGCGTATTGCACCTCAACTCCGGCCTGGACTACCTGTTCGGCATCGCCCACACCCAGTGGATTCAGGTCGGCCTGATCACGCTGATGATGGGCGCGGCGATCATCGTCGCGGTGTCTGGCGTCGATAAAGGCGTGCGGGTGATGTCCGACATCAACATGCTGCTGGCCTGTGCGCTGCTGCTGTTCGTGTTGTTCGCCGGTCCTACCCAGCACTTGCTCAATACCCTGATCCAGAACCTTGGCGATTACCTCGGCGCCTTGCCGATGAAGAGTTTCGACCTCTACGCCTATGACAAACCCAGCGACTGGCTGGGCGGCTGGACGGTGTTCTACTGGGCCTGGTGGATTGCATGGTCGCCGTTCGTGGGCCTGTTCATTGCGCGGATTTCCCGTGGCCGGACCATCCGCGAATTCGTCTTCGGCGTGCTGTTGATCCCGCTCGGTTTCACCCTGGCGTGGATGTCGATCTTCGGCAACAGCGCCATCGACCAGGTGCTCAACCACGGCATGAGCGCGCTCGGCCTGTCGGCCATCGACAACCCGTCGATGACGTTGTACCTGCTGCTGGAAACCTACCCCTGGAGCAAAACCGTGATTGCGGTCACGGTGTTCATCAGCTTCGTGTTCTTCGTCACCTCCGCCGACTCCGGCACCGTGGTGTTGTCGACCTTGTCCGCCAAGGGTGGCAATCCCGATGAGGACGGGCCGAAATGGCTGCGAGTGTTCTGGGGCGCGATGACGGCACTGGTGACCAGCGCACTGCTGTTCTCCGGCAGCATTGATGCCTTGAAGTCGGCGGTGGTGCTGACCTCGTTACCGTTCTCGATGATTTTGCTGCTGATGATGTGGGGCCTGCACAAGGCGTTTTATCTGGAGTCGCAGAAGCAGATCGCGCAATTGCATTCCCTCGCGCCGGTGGCCGGTTCGCGACGCGGTGGATGGCGTCAGCGCTTGAGTCAGGCGGTGCATTTTCCGTCTCGGGATGAGGTCTATCGCTTCCTTGATACGACGGTGCGCCCGGCGATCGAGGAAGTGACCGCCGTGTTTGTCGAGAAGGGGTTGCACGTGGTCACTCAGCCCGACCCGGCCAACGACAACGTTAGCCTGGAAATCGGTCACGGCGAACTGCATCCGTTCATCTATCAGGTGCAAATGCGCGGCTACTTCACACCGTCCTTCGCCCGTGGCGGCATGGGTTCCAAGCAACTCAACAACCGTCGCTACCACCGTGCCGAAGTGCATTTGCGCGAGGGCAGTCAGGACTACGATCTGGTGGGTTACACCAAGGATCAGGTGATCAACGACATCCTCGACCAGTACGAACGGCACATGCAGTTTTTGCATTTGGTGCGTTGATCGACCGGTGGCGCTCAGGTCTCGCTGCTCAACACCATGAACAGCACCAGTGCCGCCACCGGTACGCCGAACACCGCGCTGCCCACCACCAGTTCCGCGCTCAACGGTTGGCCAGCGTTGACCATTCCGACTGCGCCGTTGATCAAGGTCAACGCCAGCCACAGTACGACAAAGCTGTAGGCCAGGGTCTGACGAGAGAAACCGATTTTCTCGCCGATGAACAGCATCAGTGCCAGCAGGATCAGGCCGAAGAAGATGATGATCGTGGTGTGCATGATGCGTTCCGTCCTTCAGATGTGTGCTGCCTTACGGCCCAATACATCGAGCATAGTTAAACCAACCCGCCGTTAACGCGCAGGATTTGCCCGTTGACCCAGGCCGAATCCGGGCCGACCAGGAAGGACACGACGCGGGAGATGTCTTCTGGCTGAGCCAGGCGTTCCAGCGGTGGCATCTTGGCGAAGGTCTGGATCTGTTCTTCGCTCTTGCCGTGCAGGAACAGGTCGGTGGCGACCGGGCCCGGGGCCACGGCGTTGACGGTGATGTTGCGACCGCGCATTTCCTTGGCGAACACTTGGGTCAGGGATTCCACTGCCGCTTTGCTGGCGATGTACACCGCATAGCCCGGCAGGTTCATGCCGACGGTGCTGCTGGAGAAGTTGATGATCCGGCCACCACTGTTCAGGCGCGTTGCCGCTTCACGCAGAGTGTTGAAAGTGCCGCGAGCGTGGATGTTGAAGTTCTGGTCGAACAGTTCGTCGCTGTGTTGCGCCAGCGGCAGCACTTTGAGGATGCCGGCGTTATTGACCAGCACGTCGACCTTGCCCAGTTGGGTTTCGGCTTCGTCGAACAGCCGGCGTACATCGTCGGCGTTGGCCACATCAGCCTTGATCGCTATGGCCCGGTGACCGGCCTGACGCAGTTTTACCACCAGTGCCGACGCCTCGGTGGCGCTGTTAGCGTAGTTGATGGCGACGGCGAAACCCTGGGCGGCCAGTTGCTGGGCGATCACGGCACCAATGCCGCGGGAGGCGCCGGTAACGATGGCAACTTTCGAAGTTTGAGTAGTCATGGCGTTGATTCCTTGGAGTGGCTGAGTTGTGGAGCCAGATTCACATGTTTACTCAGGGTGATAGATGCACGAGAGTTGCCTTTACTGTTCAATAATCGCCAACAATCGATCGTCAGGAGCGCCGTATGGATCAAGTCAAGGCGATGAAGGTTTTCGTGCGGATCTACGAGCGCAGCAGCTTCACGCTCGCGGCCGATGACCTGAACCTGCCGCGTGCCACCCTGACCCATACGCTGAATCAGTTCGAAGCCTGGCTCGGCCCCGTTTACTGGAGCGCAGCACGCGCAAGGTCCGTCCTACGCTGGATGGCGAGGCGTACTACTTGCGTTGCGTGCAGTTGTTGGCAGAACTGGAAGAAGCCGAACTGGCATTTCGCGGCGTTGCGCCGAAAGGCCGATTACGGGTGGATCTGCATGGCACGTTGGCCAAGCACTTTGTAATCCCGGCGTTGCCGCAATTCATGGCGCGCTACCCGGACATCGAATTGTCCATCAGCGAAGCCGACCGCTTCGTCGACCTGATCGCCGAAGGCGTTGATTGCGTGTTGCGCGCCGGCACCTTGGGCGACTCGGCGCTAATCGGTAAACGTGTCGCCAACCTGCGCCAGATCACCTGCGCCAGCCCGGCATACTTGCGTAAGTACGGCGAACCGAAAAACCTCGAAGACCTGAAAAACCACCGCGCGGTGAACTACGTTTCGCGCACCACGGCCAAGCTGTTTCCATTCGAGTTCATGGTGGATGGCGAGCTGAAAGAAGTGGCCATCGATGGCGCGTTGTCGGTGTTCGGCGCGGAGATTTATGCGGCCTCGGCAATTGCCGGATTGGGGCTGATTCAGTGCCCGCATTACCGAATGGAAACGCAGATTGGCCAAGGGTTGGTGCAGGAAATCCTCACCGACACACCGCCGCCATCGATGCCGGTTTCGGTGTTGTATCCGCATAACCGACACATGTCGCCACGGGTTCGGGTGTTTGTGGATTGGTTGGGGGAGGTGTTTGCGGGTGCCCGGTAACCGATGGTCTGCGAGCAATCTGGCCTGCTTGTGTTCGGCTAATATTTATCAGAGTGTGTATCGTGTGTATTGAAGGTGTGATCATCGCGTAATGTGCATCAGCAGATGCTGCCCACAAGGACGAAGGTGATGCGAAGTCGGGAAATGATCAGGATGATCGAGGAGGATGGTTGGTATCTGGTGGCCGTGAAAGGTAGCCATCATCAGTACAAGCACCCGTGTAAGTCAGGCAGGGTGACGATAAAACACCCTGATTCGGATCTTCCAAAAGGCACGATCAACAGCATATTGAAACAGGCGGGTCTGAAATGAGGCCCGACATCGGAAACGAAAGCCTCGAAGGGGCCACATCACAGGAAGGACTCATCGAAATGAAATTCCCGGTCGTTCTGCACAAGGATGCCGACTCAGAATACGGAGTGATTATCCCGGACGTGCCGGGATGCTTCTCCGCAGGCGCTACAGTGGCGCAGGCATTTGAAAACGTGAAAGAAGCGTTGGCTTTGCACTACGAAGGTCTGGTCGCCGATGGTGATCCACTTCCGCAGGTGCGTGAAATTGACGCTCATCTTGATAACCCTGATTACGCTGGCGGTGTGTGGGGTGTGGTCGAATTCGATATCACACCCTATTTCGGCAAGTCGGTGCGCTTCAATGCCACGCTTCCTGAGCAGTTGCTTGAGCGTATCGATCAGACGGTCAGACGAGATCAGCGATATAGCTCAAGGTCTGGCTTTTTGGCGGCTGCCGCGCTACGTGAGTTGTCGGCGTAAGTGTTGGGCGTGGATATCGACTCTATGGGGGAACTCAGTTTTTCATAATCTATGAAACGTTTCAGCAATTAGTCGAATCCGGGGTTTCCTGGCGTTTGTCTGGGCGTATGCTGGGCAGCTTGCAAAGCAGTCGATACCCCATTCAAGACCCACAAGAGAGGATTCGATGACCTACACCGCTGCCGAAAACCGCTACGATTCCATCCCTTACCGCCGCGTAGGTCGCAGCGGACTGGTGCTGCCGGCACTGTCGCTGGGCCTGTGGCACAACTTCGGCGACAGCACGCCGATCGACACCCAGCGCTCGCTGCTGCGCACGGCGTTCGATCTGGGCATCAACCACTTCGACCTGGCCAACAACTACGGCCCGCCGTACGGCAGCGCCGAGATCAACTTCGGTCGTTTGATACGCGAAGACTTCAAGCAGTACCGCGATGAGCTGATCATCTCCAGCAAGGCCGGTTGGGACATGTGGCCCGGCCCTTATGGCCAGGGCGGCGGGTCGCGCAAATATGTGCTGGCCAGCCTCGACCAGAGCCTGCAACGCCTGGGCCTCGATTACGTGGACATCTTCTATTCCCACCGTTTTGACCCGGACACCCCGCTGGAAGAAACTGCCAGCGCACTGGCCACCGCCGTGCAACAGGGCAAGGCCTTGTACATTGGCATCTCGTCTTACTCCGGGGTGAAAACCCGGGAAATGGCTGCGTTGCTCAAGGAGTGGAAAGTTCCGCTGCTGATCCACCAGCCGGCCTACAACCTGCTCAATCGCTGGGTGGAAAAGGACCTGCTGGATGTCACCGACGAACTCGGCACCGGCGTGATCGCCTTCACGCCGTTGGCGCAGGGCCTGTTGACCGACAAATACCTCAACGGCATTCCGAAGGATGCGCGGGTCAATCGCCCGGGCGGTGATTCATTGCAGTCCTCTCACCTGTCCGAAGCCAACATCGCCCAAGTGCGGGCGCTCAATGAGATCGCCAAGCGTCGTGGTCAGAGCCTGGCGCAACTGGCGTTGGCCTGGACCCTGCGCGATCCACGGGTGACCTCGGCGCTGATCGGCGCGAGCCGGCCGGAGCAGATCATCGAGAACGTCGGGGCGCTGAAGAACCTGAGTTTTAGCGTGGAAGAACTGGCGGAGATTGATCGATTTGCCCAGGAGGGCGGGATCAATCTGTGGGAGAAGCCTTCGATGGCTGAGTAACTGAGTACTGTTCGTTCCCATGCAGAGCGTGGGAACGATCGGGAACTGGCGGCTCAACGAAAAAACGGCACATCCCCCAACACCGTCGCCCGCTGCATCACCCGCCGTGCCGGGCGGTAATCATCCACCGCGTAATGCTGGGTCACGCGGTTATCCCAAAACGCGATGTCGTCTTTTTGCCAGCGCCAGCGGATGGTGAAGTCCGGCCGTGTGGTGTGGGCGAACAAGAACTTCAGAACTGCTTCGCTCTCGGTTTCCGACAGCTCATTGATCTTCGATGTGAAGCCCTCATTGACGAATAACGACCGGCGCCCGCTCACCGGATGCGTACGAATTACTGGGTGTGACAGTGGCGGGTTCTTGCGCCGGGCTTCTTCCCACTGGGCCAGCGCCTCCGGCGTGTTGCCATAGCGCTCCAGTGGAAACGAGCGGGTGAAATCGTGAGTGGCGGTCAGCCCCTCGAGCAAGGTTTTCATCGGCGCGGACAACGCTTCATACGCCGCAATGCCGCTGGCCCACAGGGTGTCGCCGCCAAACTCCGGCAGCAACTTGGCGCTGAGCACCGCGCCCATCGCCGGGGTCGGCAGGAACGTCACATCGGTGTGCCAGATCGCGTTGTCCCGCACGTCGGTGACGGCGGTGTCGAGGATCAGTACTTCCGGTTGTTCCGGCACGTTCGGGTAGATCGGATGAATATGCAGGTCGCCGAAATAGGCGGCGAATCGCGCCTGTTGCTGTGGCTCGATCGGCTGGTTGCGGAAGAACAGCACCTGATACTTGAGCAGCGCCTGCTCGATGGCGGCGCGTTGTTCCGCGTTCAGCGGCTGACTGATGTCGACGCCGCTGATTTGCGCGCCGAGGGCGCAGCTTAAAGGGACGATAGTCAGGTGGCTCATGGTGGTTCTCTTCAATCCGGGGTGTCGACACATGAATATTCAGTGAGCCTGGCCATGCCACGGCACCAGTTTGCGCTGCAGGGCGCGCAGGCCCATCTCCATGGCGAAGGCGATCAGCGCGATCACCAGAATCCCCAGCACCACCACATCGGTGACCAGGAACTGCGCCGCCGACTGCACCATGAAGCCCAAACCGCTGGTGGCGGCGATCAACTCGGCAGCCACCAGCGTCGACCAACCCACCCCCAAGCCAATGCGCACACCGGTCAAAATGTCCGGCAAGGCACTGGGCAGAATCACATGGCGAATCAACTGCGCCCGAGTCGCACCCAACGACTGCGCGGCGCGCAATTTCGCCGGGTCGACGGTGCGCACGCCGGTGGCGGTGGCGATGGCTATCGGGGCGAAGATCGCCAGGTAGATCAGCAACACTTTCGACAGCTCACCGATGCCGCACCAGATCACGATCAGCGGCAAATAGGCCAGGGGCGGAATCGGGCGGTAAAACTCGATCAGCGGATCGAGAATGCCGCGAGCAATGCGGTTGTGGCCGATGGCAATGCCGATCGGCACCGCGGTCAGCACCGCGAAGCCCAGGCCCAAACCGATGCGGCTGAGGCTCGCGCCCAAGTGCTGCCACAAGGTCGAATCCATGTAGCCGCTGGTCACCAGCAACCAGCCTTTTTGCAGCACGGCGGAGGGGGGCGGCAGGAACAGTGGTTCGATCAAACCGGTGGCGGTGACGGCCCACCAGATCGCCAACAGCGCGATCAGTGTCAGCACGCTGATCCAGCGGGTGCTGATACGGCGGCGTAGCGCGATCACCGCCGAGCCCTTCACCTTTGAACCGGGTTTTACCGTTGCGGCGGGAATTCCATAGCTGCTCATGCGTGCTCCTGCCGCTGGACGGCACTGCGTTGGGAGAACACTTTGGCGAGCACGTGTTCGCGGGTTTCGATAAAACGCGGGTCGGACTTGATCGAGCGCGCCGATTCACCTGCGGCGTAACGTTGGCCAAAATCCAGGCTCAGGCGCTCGACGATTTGCCCGGGATTCGGCGCCAGCAGAATCAGGTCGGTGGCGAGGAACACCGCTTCTTCAATATCGTGGGTAATCAGGAACACCGGTTTGGCGGTGCGTTGCCAGACTTGCAGCAGCAGCTCCTGCATCTGTTCGCGGGTGAAGGCATCCAGGGCGCCGAAGGGTTCGTCCATCAGCAACACCCGAGGGTCGGCGGCGAGGGCGCGGGCCAGGCCGACACGTTGTTTCTGCCCGCCCGAGAGTTGCCAGATGCGGCGGTTTTCGAAACCGGAAAGGTCTACCAGCGCGAGCATTTCCCGGGCGCGCTGTTCACGTTTTTCCCGCGCGGCGCCGGCCAGTTCCAGGCCGAAGCCGACGTTGGCCAGCACGTCCTGCCAAGGCAGCAGGGCGTCGTCCTGAAACACCACGCCGCGCTCGGCGCTCGGGCCTTTGACCGGCACGCCGTCAAGGGTGATGCGCCCGGCGCTGGGCTCGACGAAACCGGCAATCAGGTTCAACAGCGAAGTCTTGCCACTGCCGGAAGGGCCGAGGGCGACCAGCAACTGCCGGGGCCCAAGGCTCAGGGAAATATCCGCCAGCACAGGTTCCGCTGCACCGGGGTACTGTGCGCTGATGCGCTCCAGCTGTAGCAAAGCCATCGCGGTTAACTCCCGATCAGTTGGTGATGTACTTGGCGCTGACGTACGGCGCGTAGTCCGGCAGCACAGCCTCGACCTTGCCCTGTTCCTTGAGGAACGCCGCGGTGTCGGTAATGGCCTTGGTGGTCGGCGCGCCGAGGGTGATCACCTGATCAGCCGCCAGCGGATACACGTTGCCTTGCAGCAGCAGCGGAATATCGCTGGCCTTGGCACCGGAGAGTTTCACCAGTTTGTCGACGTTGCTTTGGTTGGCCAGCCAGGCTTGCGGATCCTTGCGGTAGTCGGCGTAGGCATCGAGGGTCACTTTGGCGAATGCGGTGACGATCTCCGGATGCTTCTCGGCGAAATCCTTGCGCACGATCCAGGCATCGAAGGTCGGCGCGCCGAACTTGGCCAGTTCGCCGGAAGTGATCAGCACTTTGCCGTTTTCCTTGGCCACACCGAGCGCCGGGTCCCACACGTAGGTGGCGTCGATGTCACCGCGCTTCCATGCCGCGATGATCGCTGGCGGCGCGAGGTTGAGCACGGTGACTTTCGACGGGTCGATGTTCCAGTGTTTCAGCGCTGCAAGCAGGCTGTAGTGGCCGGTGGAGACGAACGGTACGGCGACTTTCTTGCCGATCAGGTCTTGCGGGGTCTTGATCCCGGACCCGTCGCGCGCGACCAAGGCTTCGGCGGCGCCGATCTGGGTGGCGATGAGGAAGGTTTCCACCGGGACTTTGCGGGTGATTGCCGCCGTCAGGGGGCTGGAGCCGAGATAGCCGATCTGCACATCACCGGAAGCGATGGCGGCGATGATGTCGGCGCCGCTATCGAATTTGCGCCAGTCGATACTGGCTTCGGTGGCTTTTTCGTAGGCGCCGTCGGCTTGGGCGACTTTGGCCGGGTCAACGGTGGTCTGGTAGGCGACGGTCACGTCTGCCGCCTGAGCCAGGAAGCTCGCCGCAGCCAACGACGCGGCCACCAGGAGGCGAAGGGGGGAAATCAGTTTCATGGGGAAGCTCCTTTTCAGACGACCGGGAGTCGGCGTGAAAAAGAGACTAAATGATATAAGAAACTTAAAATAAATAACTTTTTAGAATTAGCATATGAGCGGAAAATTCTAAGGGAGAATAGTCGTGTATTGCTCTTGTGGCGAGGGAGCTTGCTCCCGCTGGACCGGGCTGGCGCTCCAGGCCGAAGGACTCTCAAAAAAAGCGAAGGTGTTGTGCCAGATTAAACACCGTCGCAGATTTTACGGCTGCTGCGCAGCCGAGCGGGAGCAAGCTCCCTCGCCACAGAGGTTTACGTCTAATTGCTGATCGCCAGAATGCTCGCCTGATACGCTCCGACAAACACATCGAAATCGCCGACTTCGTTCTGTTCAAGTTCAGCCTGTTGAGCCAACGACGAACGCGCCAGCTCTTCAAACCTGGTCTGTTCTTCGCCTGAAAGCGGCTCGCTGCGGAAAAACTCCGCATGCACCTGGCTTTGGCGCAAGGAGAACTGGGCGAAGCTTTCCTTGTGCTCGGCCATCGCTGCCAGCACCTGGGCCGATGGCGTCAGGGACGAGTCCTGGAACTTGGCCATTTGGGCGTCCAGCGCCTTGCTGTGGGCATCGCCGCCATGGCTCTGATCCAGCAGCGCCGCCAGTGGCGCAATCTTCTCCAGCAATTCGCCGGCCCATTCCTTCATGTCCACCGCTTGCCCGTCGCGTTGCAGCTGCAGGCCCGGACGACGACCTTCCTTGACCACGCTGAGGAAGTTCGACGTTGCGTTACCGCAGCTGGTACTGGTCAACAGCGGGCTGTCGTTCAGCGCGCAGTACAGCAGGAATGCGTCGAGGAACCGTGATTCGGTGAGGTCGATGCCCATCGGCAGGAACGGGTTGATGTCCAGGCAGCGGACTTCGACGTACTGGATGCCACGGGCCACCAGCGCCTGAATCGGCCGTTCGCCGGTGTAGGTCACGCGCTTGGGGCGGATGTTGGAGTAGTACTCGTTTTCGATCTGCAGGATGTTGGTGTTGAGCTGAACCCACTCACCGTCCTTGTGCGTACCCACCTCGACGTACGCTGGATACGGTGTAGCCACCGCTTTGCGCAGGCTGTCGGTGTAGCTGGTCAGGTCGTTGTAGCACGGCGTCAGACCGGCCTGGGCGTTGCTCTGGTAACCCAGATCGCTCATGCGCAGGCTGGTGGCGTACGGCAGGTACAAGGTGTCCGGATCCAGTTGTTCCAGTTGATGCGAGCGACCGCGCAGGAAACCGGCGTCCAGCGCAGGGGACGCGCCGAAAAGGTACATCAGCAGCCAGCTGTAGCGACGGAAGTTGCGGATCAGCGCGATGTAGGCTGACGACTGATAATCGCGGTCGGTGCCGACAAAGCCTTCGGCCTCTTTGAGCAGCGGCCAGAGCTTTTCCGGCAGGGAAAAGTTGTAGTGGATCCCGGCGATGCACTGCATGGTCTTGCCGTAACGCAGGGCCAGGCCCTTGCGATAGACGTACTTGAGCTGACCGATGTTGGAGGTGCCGTAATAGGCGATCGGGATGTCTTCCTCGGCCGGCAACGGGCACGGCATCGACGGACTCCACAGGTACTCGTCGCCGAGTTTGCTGTAGGCAAACCGGTGAATCTTGTCCAGGCTCGCCAGCGTATCCGCCGGGTCTGGCAGGGCCGGCGTGATGAACTCCAGCAGCGACTCGGAGTAGTCAGTGGTGATTTGTTCGTTGGTCAGCGCGGAACCCAATGCTTCGGGGTGCGGCGTTTGCGCCAGGCGCCCTTCGCCTGTCACGCGCAGGCATTCACGTTCGATGCCGTGAAGGCACTGTTCGAGCAGAGAGAGGTTAGCGCGCTCGCCGAGCAGAGCCAGGCGGCGGTTGAGAAGTTCGCTCAAGTTGGATTCCTTCACGCGTCAGTCGCCCCAATATGGGGGTGGGCAAGACGGTCTACAAGGGTGAAGTTGAAACTGGCGTTTTCGCCTGGTTCTTGAGCCATACAGGCCCGTATTGAAAGGCCAACTTCAATCCTTGAATCTGGCAGACACGAGCGAAGGAAACTCCGACGCTGTAGTCACAGCGCCGAAATTAACTCAAATTGATGATTGGGGGCTACAGGACAGCGAACGTGCCTTGTGCTTTTGCGACCAGTTTGTCGCCTTGCATCACATCGGCCTCGACGACAAGCGTGCGACGGCCCGGGTGGATCACCCTGGCCGTGCACATCACTTCACCGTCGGCGACGGCGCGGATGTAGTTGATCTTGCACTCGATGGTCGCGCTTTGCTGGTCAAAGCCGTGGGTGCTGGAGCAGGCCAGCCCCATGGCAATGTCCACCAGACTGAACAAAGCCCCGCCGTGCAGCTTGCCGCCGCGATTGCGCAACTGTGGCTCCAGCGCCAGGGCGACTTGCGCCACCCCGGTGTCCAGGCTGTGCAAGCGACACCCCAGCAGCTTGAAAAATGCGCTTTCGGTCAAGCCGGCCGGGATCTCCATCAACGTTTCTTCAACTGCTTGGCGTTGGCGAACAGCGACGCCATGGCGTTGTTGGTCGGAGCCGCTGCCGGGGTTTCCTTGCGCGGCGCGGTGTTCTGGGACTGGCGCGGAGCCGACCCCGGACGTGCACCACGGGCACCGTCGATCTTCTCGCCCGGGGTGTCGCTCATGCGCATCGACAGGCCGACGCGTTTGCGCGGGATATCGACTTCCATGACCTTCACCTTGACCACATCACCGGCCTTCACCGCTTCGCGTGGATCCTTGATGAACTTCTCCGACAGCGCGGAAATGTGCACCAGACCGTCCTGATGCACGCCGATGTCGACGAAGGCACCGAAGTTGGTCACGTTGGTGACCACGCCTTCGAGGATCATGCCCAGTTGCAGGTCCTTGAGGTCTTCGACGCCGTCCTGGAACTCGGCGGTCTTGAACTCGGGACGCGGGTCGCGGCCAGGTTTTTCCAGCTCTTGCAGAATGTCGGTGACCGTCGGCAGGCCGAACGTTTCGTCGGTGTACTTCTTCGGGTCCAGGCGCTTGAGGAACGCGGCGTCGCCGATCAGCGAGCGAATGTCGCGGTCGGTTTCAGCGGCAATGCGCTGCACCAGCGGATAGGCTTCCGGGTGAACCGCCGACGAATCCAGCGGGTTGTCGCCATTCATTACGCGCAGGAAGCCGGCGGCCTGTTCGAAGGTTTTTTCACCCAGTCGGGCGACTTTCTTCAATGCCGCACGGGTTTTGAACGCGCCGTGTTCGTCACGGTGGGCAACAATGTTCTGCGCCAGGGTCGCGTTGAGGCCGGAGAT
The DNA here is from genome assembly GCF_056396925.1 of Pseudomonas sp. 05N433. Lineage (NCBI taxonomy): Bacteria > Pseudomonadati > Pseudomonadota > Gammaproteobacteria > Pseudomonadales > Pseudomonadaceae > Pseudomonas > Pseudomonas sp. 05N433. Next base: position 56,171 of record NZ_JBFTML010000005.1, read on the forward strand.
GCGCGCCAGCAGCGCCACGGAGGCGGTATTCACGTCCACGCCCACGGCGTTCACGCAGTCTTCGACCACTGCGTCCAGGCCGCGCGCCAGTTTCAGCTGCGACACGTCGTGCTGGTATTGGCCAACGCCGATGGATTTCGGATCGATTTTCACCAGCTCGGCCAGCGGGTCCTGCAAGCGACGAGCGATGGACACCGCGCCACGGATCGACACGTCCAGGTCCGGGAATTCCTTGGAAGCCAGTTCCGAAGCCGAGTACACCGATGCACCGGCCTCGGAGACCATGACTTTGGTCATCTTCATGGCTGGGTATTTTTTGATCAGTTCAGCCGCCAGCTTGTCGGTTTCGCGGCTGGCGGTGCCGTTGCCGATGGCGATCAGGTCCACCGAATGCTTGGCGCACAGGGCGGCGAGCACGGCGAGGGTCTGGTCCCACTTGTTGTGCGGCACGTGCGGGTAAACCGTGGCGTGGTCCAGCAGCTTGCCGGTGGCGTCGACCACGGCGACCTTGCAGCCGGTGCGCAGGCCCGGATCGAGGCCCAGGGTGGCACGCGGGCCGGCCGGCGCGGCCAGCAGCAGGTCGTGCAGGTTGTGGGCGAACACGTTGATCGCTTCGGTTTCCGCGCCGTCGCGCAGCTCGCCCAGCAGATCGGTTTCCAGGTGGGTGTAGAGCTTGACCTTCCAGGTCCAGCGCACCACTTCGCCCAGCCATTTGTCGGCGGCGCGGTTCTGGTTCTGGATGCCGAATTGCTGGCCGATCATGCCTTCGCACGGGTGCATGGTGCCCGGCAGTTCGTCACCAACTTTCAGCGCGGAGCTGAGAATGCCTTCGTTGCGGCCACGGAAAATCGCCAGTGCGCGGTGGGACGGCATGCTTTTCAGCGGTTCGTCGTGTTCGAAGTAGTCGCGGAACTTGGCGCCTTCCTCTTCCTTGCCGGCGATCACGCGGGCACTGAGGGTGGCTTCCTGCTTGAGGTAATTGCGCAGCTTGTCCAGCAGACCGGCGTCTTCGGCGAAGCGCTCCATGAGGATGTACTTGGCGCCTTCGAGGGCGGCCTTCACATCGGCCACGCCTTTTTCGGCGTCGATGAAGCGCGCCGCTTCGGTTTCCGGGTTCAGGGTTGGATCGTTGAACAGGCCGTCGGCCAGTTCGCCGAGGCCGGCTTCCAGGGCGATCTGGCCCTTGGTGCGGCGCTTCTGCTTGTACGGCAGGTACAAGTCTTCGAGGCGGGTCTTGGTGTCGGCGAGCTTGATGTCGCGCTCAAGTGCAGGGGTCAGCTTGCCTTGCTCCTCGATGCTGGCGAGGATGCTGATACGCCGTTCGTCGAGTTCTCGCAGGTAGCGCAGACGCTCTTCCAGATGACGCAGTTGCGTGTCATCGAGGCTGCCGGTCACTTCTTTCCGGTAGCGGGCGATGAAGGGCACCGTGGAGCCTTCATCGAGTAGCGCGACGGCCGCTTCGACCTGTTGTGGGCGGACGCCGAGTTCCTCGGCGATGCGGCTGTTGATGCTGTCCATAAAACCACCTGACAAATTGTGAAAGCAGGCTCGCAGGCGCGGAAATTAGGGCCTTCGCGAGTCTGGTTGAGCGGCCTGGCGAGCGCCGCTACCTGGATCAACAGGCTTGCCGTTGACCCGTGAAATCGAACAATTACTGCCAGCACCATGAAAATAAAAAGTGGTTACCGGCAATAACGATCAGACGTTGCCTGACACAAAAGGCCGCGCATTATAACCAGCGTTGTGTCATTCGGGGGCATTGCAGGCTGTAGGCGAAAAGACTGGTTTTCTGGCGGTGAAGGAAAAATCTGCTAACAATGCACACGGTGCGTATAACGGCAGCTACGCCATAATGCGCGCCGAGATCAAAGGAGCATCCAATGAGCAGCACTGCACAAACTGCTGAAGGCGAAAAAATTCTTATCGTTGACGACGATCCAGGGCTGAGCAGCCTGCTGGAACGCTTTTTCGTCAGCAAGGGCTACCGTGCCCGCGCCGTCCCGAACACCGAGCAAATGGACCGCCTGCTGGCGCGTGAAGTGTTCAACCTGGTCGTCCTCGACCTGATGCTGCCCGGCGAAGACGGCCTGACCGCCTGCCGCCGCCTGCGCACGGCGAACAATCAGATTCCAATCATCATGCTCACCGCCAAGGGCGACGAGCTGAGCCGCATCAAGGGCCTGGAACTGGGCGCCGACGATTACCTGGCCAAGCCGTTCAACCCGGACGAGCTGATGGCCCGGGTCAAAGCGGTGCTGCGGCGCCAGGCAGCACCGGTGCCGGGTGCGCCGGGCAGCGAAGACGAAAGCGTGACCTTCGGTGACTACGAGCTGTCCCTGGCCACCCGCGAACTCAAGCGTGGCGACAAAGTGCACATGCTCACCACCGGTGAGTTCGCGGTGCTCAAGGCGCTGGTCATGAACGCCCGTCAACCGCTGACCCGCGACAAGCTGATGAACCTAGCCCGTGGCCGCGAGTGGGATGCCCTGGAGCGTTCCATCGACGTGCAGATATCCCGTCTGCGCCGGATGATCGAGCCCGATCCGTCCAAACCGCGCTACATCCAGACCGTCTGGGGCGTGGGCTACGTGTTCGTTCCGGATGGCGCCGCCACGAAGTGATCGGTGATTTGTAGGAGCGGGTCCTGCGGGCAACGGGTCGGATGACCTTTCCCGCAGACTCGCGATCCGCAATATGCGAGCATCGCTCGCTCCTGCAAGTGTGTAGCGGTTACCCATGAAAACCCCTGTTTGGTTCCCCCAGAGCTTCTTCTCCCGCACCCTGTGGCTGGTGCTGATCGTCGTCCTGTTCTCCAAGGCGCTGACCCTGGTTTATCTGTTGATGAACGAAGACGTGCTGGTGGATCGCCAATACAGCCACGGCGTCGCCCTGACGCTGCGCGCCTATTGGGCCGCCGATGAAGAGAACCGCGCGAAGATTGCCGATGCCGCGACCCTGATCCGGGTGGTAGGGGCCGGTGTGCCCGAAGGCGAGCAGCACTGGCCGTACAGCGAGATCTACCAGCGACAGATGCAGGCCGAAYTGGGTGCCGACACCGAAGTACGATTACGCATGCACTCGCCACCGGCGCTGTGGGTCCGGGCGCCCAGCCTGGGCGATGGCTGGCTGAAAGTGCCGCTGTATCCGCATCCGTTGCGCGGCCAGAAAATCTGGAACGTGCTCGGCTGGTTCCTCGCCATCGGCTTGTTGTCGACCGCTTCGGCGTGGATTTTCGTCAGCCAGCTCAATCAACCGTTGAAACGTCTGGTCTATGCCGCGCGGCAACTCGGTCAGGGCCGCAGCGTGCGTCTGCCGATCAGCGACACGCCGAGTGAAATGACCGAGGTCTATCGCGCCTTCAATCAGATGGCCGAAGACGTCGAACAGGCGGGGCGTGAGCGCGAGCTGATGCTGGCCGGGGTGTCTCACGACCTGCGCACGCCGCTGACCCGTTTGCGGCTGTCCCTGGAACTGATGGGCGATCACAGCGACCTGACGGACGACATGATCCGCGACATCGAAGACATGGACGCGATTCTTGACCAGTTCCTGGCCTTCATTCGCGACGGTCGTGACGAGTTGGTGGAAGAAGTGGACCTGAGCGATCTGGTTCGCGAAGTCGCCGCACCGTACAACCAGAACGAAGAAAAAGTGCACTTGCGCCTGGAGCCGATCCAGCCGTTCCCGTTGCGTCGGGTGTCGATGAAGCGGCTGCTGAACAACCTGATCGGCAATGCGCTGCATCACGCTGGCAGTGGAGTGGAAGTGGCGGCTTATGTGTCCGGGGATACCAGCGCGCCGTATGTGGTGCTGAGTGTCATGGACCGTGGCGCGGGGATTGATCCGTCGGAGCTGGAAGCGATTTTCAACCCGTTCACCCGTGGCGATCGGGCCCGGGGCGGAAAGGGGACGGGGTTGGGGCTGGCGATCGTGAAACGGATCGCCTCGATGCATGGCGGGAATGTCGAGCTGCGCAACCGCTCCGGTGGTGGGCTGGAAGCGCGGGTTCGGTTGCCGCTTGGGTTGATGTTGCCGCGGGATGCGGTTTAAGCGTCGTACACAACCTCTGTGGCGAGGGGGCTTGCTCCCGCTCGGTTGCGCAGCGACCGTGAAATCAGGCAACCGTATTTCAATGCAAAACACGGTTGCCGGTTTCGGGAGTCCTTCGGCCTGGACCTCCAGCCCGGTTCAGCGGGAGCAAGCTCCCTCGCCACAGGGCCTGAGTAAGCTTCACCCTTTACCTTTGGTCCGCGTCATATTTGGCCCGCCATTCTTCTCCAGATGCTCAATGATGATCCCCGCCACGTTCTTCCCGGTGGTGGTTTCAATCCCTTCCAGACCCGGCGACGAGTTCACTTCCATCACCAACGGGCCGTGATTGGAACGCAGGATATCCACACCCGCCACTGCCAAACCCATGACCTTCGCTGCACGCAACGCGGTCATGCGTTCTTCCGGGGTGATCTTGATCAGGCTCGCGCTACCGCCGCGATGCAGGTTGGAGCGAAACTCCCCCGGCTTGGCCTGGCGCTTCATCGCCGCGATCACCTTGTCACCGACCACGAAACAGCGAATGTCCGCGCCGCCGGCTTCCTTGATGTACTCCTGAACCATGATGTTCTGCTTCAGGCCCATGAAGGCCTCGATCACCGACTCCGCTGCCGTCGCCGTTTCACACAGCACCACGCCGATGCCCTGGGTGCCTTCCAGCACTTTGATCACCAGCGGTGCGCCGTTGACCATCTCGATCAAGTCGGGAATGTCATCCGGGGAGTGCGCAAAACCGGTGACCGGCAAACCGATCCCCCGGCGCGACAGCAATTGCAGGGAACGCAGTTTGTCTCGGGAACGGGCGATGGCCACCGACTCGTTGAGCGGAAACACCCCCATCATTTCGAACTGGCGCAGCACCGCGCAGCCATAAAACGTGACCGATGCGCCGATCCGCGGGATCACCGCATCGAAACCCTCCAGCGGTTTGCCACGGTAGTGAATTTGCGGCTTGTGGCTGGCAATGTTCATGTAGGCGCGCAGGGTGTCGATCACCACCATTTCATGGCCACGCTCTACACCGGCTTCGACCAGGCGACGGGTGGAATACAGACGCGGATTCCGCGACAGCACAGCGATCTTCATGCAACACCTGTGGAGAGGGTAGATACCGGGAACACCGGCTTGTCTTGTACATATTTGATGCCCGGATTGACCACCAACTGGCCGTCGATCAGGGCTTTGGAACCGAGTAACAGGCGATAACGCATGGACTTGCGGCAGGCGAGGGTGAACTCGACCCGCCAGACCCGATCACCGAGGGCCAGGGTGGTACTGACCACATAGCGCATCTGCGCGTGGCCGTTGGAGCTTTTAATGGTTTTCATCGTTACCAGCGGTGCTTCGCAGCGCCGGTGCCGCAATTGCACCACCGTGCCCAGGTGCGCGGTGAAGCGCACCCACTGTTCGCCGTCGCGCTCGAACGGCTCGATGTCGGTGGCATGCAGGCTGGAGGTACTGGCGCCGGTGTCGATTTTTGCCCGAAGGCCCGCGACTCCCAAATCCGGGAGCGCCACCCACTCGCGCAGACCGACAACGGTCAAATGGTCAAATGTCTTCAAAAGTGCTCAACCGGCAAAAACCGCTCAGGCCGTGTGCGGCCGAATTCGCGGTATTCACGCAGAATAATGGGTAAAAGGCGACAGATATCTACGGCCCGGATTTTCATCCCTCAAACAGGGGGGAATGCCTGCATTCTAATCCACGGCGTTGTGATTCATGGCACGACAGAAACGGTAGTACAGTTCATCGATATTTCAGAATGAGGACATCCAATGGCACAAAAAAGCGAAGAGGACGACAAGGTTCGTCTCGATAAATGGTTGTGGGCTGCGCGTTTTTATAAAACACGTGCCTTGGCCAAGGCCGCGATTGAAAGCGGCAAGGTGCATTGCCGAGGCGAGCGCTGCAAGCCAGGCAAGGAGCCGAGGATCGGCGACGAGTTTCAGATTCGCACCGGCTTCGAGGAGCGCACGGTGGTGGTCCAGGCGTTGTCGATCGTGCGTCGTGGCGCGCCGGAAGCCCAGGCCCTGTATGCCGAAACCGAAGCCAGCGTTGCCAAGCGCGAAGCGGCGGCGGCCATGCGCAAGGCCGGGGCGTTGGGCGTGAGCACCGACGGCAAACCGAGCAAGAAACAGCGCCGGGATTTGTTCAAGTTTCGCGGCAGCAGCAACGACGAGTAGTGACGGCCGTCGGGCGCAGACTTGTAATCGCCTGCCTGTGCAGCCATATGGGGGATATTCGCCAACGGCGCATTTCGCAGGTGAAAGCACCGCTCGTCGAAAACCGAGGTTTGACCTTGCTTGGAACAACCCCGAATTGTTCATAAAATGCCGCTATGGCTAAGCTCACCCCCAAAAGTGCTGCTACGGCGTGTTTCATTTTTTGTAACCTTTTTTGTCACCACTTCAGATACCCAGACCTATGACCGATCTACCGGATACCGACTACACCCAACGCTTCATCTTCGATGACAGCGACACCCGCGGCGAACTGGTGGCATTGGAGCGTAGCTATGCCGAAGTCCTCGCCAAACACACCTATCCGGAGCCGGTCGCGCAACTGCTGGGCGAGCTGATGGCGGCTGCAGCGTTGCTGGTAGGCACCTTGAAGTTCGATGGCTTGTTGATTCTTCAGGCCCGTTCCGAAGGCCCGGTGCCGATGCTGATGATCGAGTGCTCCAGCGAGCGCGAAATTCGCGGCCTGGCCCGCTACGACGCCGAGCAGATCGCGCCCGATGCGACGCTCGCCGACCTGATGCCCAATGGCGTGTTGGCGCTGACTGTCGACCCGACTCAAGGCCAGCGCTATCAGGGTATCGTCGATCTCGACGGTGAAACCCTGTCCGATTGCTTCACCAACTATTTCGTCATGTCGCAGCAGGTTGGCACCCGCTTCAAGCTGTACGCCGACGGCCGTCGTGCCCGTGGCCTGCTGTTGCAGCAATTGCCTGCCGACCGTCTGAAAGATGAAGAAGATCGCGCCGCCAGTTGGCAGCACATCACCGCCCTGGCCAGCACCCTGACCGCCGACGAATTGCTGAGCCTGGACAACGAAACCGTGCTCCATCGCCTGTACCACGAAGAGCAAGTGCGTCTGTTCGATGTGCAGAAACTGCGCTTCCATTGCAGTTGCTCTCGGGAACGCTCGGGCAATGCGTTGGTCAGTCTGGGTCTGGAAGATGCTCAGAGGCTGGTCGTCGAACATGGCGGCAGCATCGAGGTCGATTGCCAGTTTTGCAACGAGCGCTACCTGTTCGACGCGGCCGATATCACTCAATTATTCGCCGGAGCAGGGGTTGATACGCCGTCAGATACCCGTCACTAAAACGCTTCAGCGCAGGTAAATTCACTGCTTTGCGCCGGAATAACGCCGTTCTGACGGGAGGGCCCTACACTTTTTGGGCTTTTCTGGCATAATCCGGCCCACTTTTTTCGCGGTAGTAGTGCACGACTTTCTACTACAAAACGTTTGGAGCACTCGGCCACTGGCCGACGGGGAACCTCATGACGCAAGCCAATAACGCCGTGTACACCGATCTGAGTGTTGATGATCTGGTTAAACAAGCCCTGAATCGCGGTGAAGGCGAGCTTGCCGATACCGGCGCGCTGGTTGTTCGCACCGGTCACCGTACCGGCCGTTCGCCAGTCGATCGTTTCATCGTTGAAGAGCCGACTACTCAGGACGCCATTGCCTGGGGCCCGATCAACCGCAAGTTCCCGGCCGACAAGTTCGATGCCCTGTGGGCTCGCGTCGAGGCGTTCAACAACGCGCAAGAGCATTTCGTTTCCCACGTGCACGTAGGTTCGGCTGAAGAGCACTACCTGGCCGTGAAAATGACTACCCAGACTGCCTGGCAGAACCTGTTCGGTCGTTGCCTGTTCATCAACCCGGCCCAGTACAACCCGGCCGGTCGTGAAGAGTGGCAAGTTCTGAACGTCGCCAACTTCGAGTGCGTGCCAGAGCGTGACGGCACCAACTCCGACGGTTGCGTGATCATCAACTTCGCGCAGAAAAAAGTGCTGCTCGCCGGCATGCGCTACGCCGGTGAAATGAAGAAAGCCATGTTCTCGGTGCAGAACTTCCTGCTGCCGGCCGCCGACGTGCTGCCAATGCACTGCGCCGCCAACATCGGCGAAGCGGGCGACGTGACCCTGTTCTTCGGTCTGTCCGGCACCGGCAAGACCACCCTGTCCGCCGACGAAAGCCGTTACCTGATCGGTGACGACGAACACGGCTGGGGCGAAGGCGTGGTGTTCAACATCGAAGGCGGTTGCTATGCCAAATGCATCGACCTGTCCGAGAAGAACGAGCCGGTCATCTGGAAAGCCATCAAACACGGCGCAGTCCTGGAAAACGTTGTTATCGACGACGCCAAGCACGCCGACTACACCGATGTCAGCCTGACCCAGAACAGCCGCGCCGCCTACCCGCTGGAGCACGTAGCCAAGCGTTCCGAGAAGAACCTGGGCGGCGAGCCAAACGCAGTGATCTTCCTGACCTGCGACCTGACCGGCGTGCTGCCGCCAGTGTCGATCCTCAATGAAGAACAAGCGGCCTACCACTTCCTGTCCGGCTACACCGCACTGGTGGGCTCGACCGAAATGGGTTCCGGCAGCGGCATCAAGTCGACCTTCTCCACCTGCTTCGGCGCACCGTTCTTCCCGCGTCCGGCTGGCGAATACGCAGAACTGCTGATCAAGCGCATCCGCGGCTTCGGCTCCAAGGTTTACCTGGTCAACACCGGCTGGACCGGCGGCGGCTACGGCGTCGGCAAACGCTTCAACATCCCGACCACCCGCGGCGTGATCGCAGCGATCCAGAGCGGCGCGTTGATCGGTGCCGAGACTGAGCACCTGGACACCATCAACCTTGACGTGCCATTGGCTGTGCCGGGCGTTGAGACTGGCCTGCTGAACCCACGTAACACCTGGGCTGACAAGGCTGCTTACGATGAAGCTGCTAAAGCACTGGCCGGGTTGTTTGTCGAGAACTTCAAGAAGTTCGACGTGAGCGACGCGATCAAGGCTGCTGGGCCGAAGTTGTAAGAGTTGGTCTGATGCAATGAGAAAGCCGCCCTTTGGGGCGGCTTTTTTGTGAGCGCTGATTCAGTTCCCTTGAGGCAAAACTGGCAATATTCCCGCAGTAAACACGCTAAACAGCCAGAATAATTCCACTTCTGTTGATCAGATCCCCTCGACCCCTTCCACTTCCTGCGTATCCCACCGTTGTTTCTTGACTGCTTTGTAGAGCATCCCAATAGTCAGCGGCACTTTGTCGCCACGACCCTTCGCTCGGCGCTTGAGAAACACATCAAACCCTTCCGGTTGAAAATACCGATATGCGTCGTAGTCGACGAAATCGATGGCGAACTGTTCCTCCAGCGCTTCCATCAGCTGCCGCGCATCAGCGCCATCGCAACCCAGGTCAAAGTTGATCGAGGTGGTGAGACTGATGGTTTTGCGTTCGGGCAGGCCGAGTTCTTCGTGCAGCAACTGCATGAGCAGGTGCATGGCGTGGTCGTCGGGGAAGTTGGGGGCGAGGATCATTACGGGGCATCCGGTTGGGCTTTGGAGGATCTTATTGGGCGTCGGATTCGTGGGGAAGGGCGCAAGCCCGATGGCAGCGGTTAAAACGTAAAGGATTGCAGGGTTTTGAGGAGATCACTGGAGGCTCGGATGCGCTGGAGGGCGGCTTCGAGGATGTCTTGGGGGTTGGCCTCTGTGTCGATGATCAGGGGCGGGGTGTCGGTGAGGTTGGATTGGAGTGAAAGGTAACGATCGCTGGAGAGCGGATTCCATGTCTTCATTGGTTTTAGCCTCAAATGCATCGGGAAGAACCGCCGTCACCGTGACCAAGCGATGGGAGGCGGACTGTGTTCGGGTTGGTCAACCGATGAGGCTCACATCCCGGCACGCCCGAGGGCGTCCCAAACACAGCCACCATATAGCGTGCAGGCACTTGAAGTGCCGGCAGCATATAACGGACGCGTAGATATGAGCCATTCGGGTGACCAAGCCCGAGTCGCTGATTTGGCAGCGACAGTCACGACTATAGGTTTGAGCCACCGGGCAGCGATAGGCGACAAGGTGTCTTCGGTTGTAGGACCGGGACGAAGCGTTGATAGGGCGTTGCCTACGGACTTATCTCTTTTGCAGTTTGTCTCGTTTGATTGCCATCAGGTGTTTGGCTTCTCCATCTGGAATGCTGGGGCGAGGGTCGTCGAGGCTGGCTTGTACTTGTGCTCTGAACCATGCGTCGCAGGCCGCTTTGTCTGTGTTTTTCATCAGACACACCGCGTTATCGTTCTTCGCGGGCAAGCCTCGCTCCTACAGGGGATCGTGGTCAGGGTCTCAAACCGCTGTGGTTTTCGGCAGGCGTTGCCGGGCGATTTCGAGTAGTTCATTGCCATCCTGGGTCAGCAGGTACAACGCGTTGACGATATTGGGAATGTCTTTCGCGTCGGCCTGTTTGAAGCACAGGCAATAGAGTGTTTCGAGCAGGTCGCCAGCGGCGCGGATGCGTTGTCGGGCGGCATCGAGGATTTCGTGGGGATCGGCCTCGGTGTCGATGACCAACACGGGGGTATTGCTGTAGCTGGTTTTGAGCGGGCGATAGCGGTCTGTTAACGAGTGGCGCGTGTTCATCGAAGTCAGTCCTGTGGGAAGTCGGGCAGTCTCGCCGGCGGGCCGACACAGTGTTTTCAGCCGCGTCGAAAACTATAGAGGGCCACAGCGAGGCGTCGCAAGGTGGTGCAAGTGGACAGGTTTTGTAGGGGATTTACCGGTGTTATCGCCCTTTGCCTACGCATCCCTCGACTATTTTTTAAGCTTTTCCCTTGGTGGTCGATATTCCTACGGGATTGTCAGGCTTAACGCATCCAGCCTCTGGAGGGTGCGCGCCAGAATGTGTAGGACGTTTCGAAGCGTCTGAGTCAACTCTTAAAGGGAATTAGGTATGCAGTGGCTACGTGTGGCCTCGATTTTATTATTGTGGGCCGCTGTTTCTCGGATAGCGGGTGCTGCTGACGTCGGTCATTCGCTCGTGCTCGCCAACATGGAGCGAACCGGTTGGCCGGATGCGCTGACCACCCAAGCGGACATCGATACCGCATCTCGCGCCGAGGTGTTGATGGTGGGCAAGGCGCTGCTGGCCAGCGAAGCGTTGGATGAACAGGGGCTGAAACAGCGACTGGGCGTGCGGGCTGTGAAGCTCAAGTCGGTCAGGCAAGTGCGTGACGGGTTGTGGGATCGGTTGCTGATCACCTATCGCAGTGCCAGTCAGAACTGCGAGGACCAACTCTTCTGTCCTCGTGTGCGCAGGGTCGCCGATTTGCGTCAGCTGGCGGCGGCGTTTACGGGGGAAATAAGCCCGGCTTATGCGACGTGGGCGAGCAAGAGCCGGGTATTTCATGAACAGGCGCTGGATGAGCAGTTGCGGGTGGCGGTATTGGTGCCGTAGCTACCCGAGGTCAGTCGATCGACGACTAAGTCTGTGAGGCACTGTCCAGCGTTGTGGGCGCAGCGTAGAGGGGGTCGTCAGGGAGCTTCATGCACCCGTTCAGCAGCAGGGATGCAAAGATAAGGGCGACTGGAAAAAACAGAGTGTCAGGCATGATTGTTCCTTTGTGAGGATCCGCGTGCAGGCGTCCTGCCTTGATGAAAACTTCGCGGATAATGGTTTTCTCGGGGCGCACCTTACCGGCTGACAGGGGGCTGATGTCAGGGGGCAAAGTGCCTCGTTTGTTTCAATCTGTGGCGAAGGAATCGATGGGTTGACGCTGTATCATCCCGTATCGTTTTTGCCCCCGACCTTTTCTCGACTCGCGGCGTTCGCCGGCTAGGCTTTGGGCTTCGCAGCGGTCAACGGAGTGACAGCTTATGCACAACACCCTGGAACAGGTTTTCGGTTATCCACAGTTTCGGCCCGGCCAGGAGGCAGCGGTCAGCGCGGTACTGGCCGGACGTTCGGCGGCGGCGATTTTCCCTACCGGCTCGGGCAAATCCCTGTGCTATCAGTTACCGGCCATCCTGCTGCCGCACCTGACGCTGGTGGTCTCGCCTCTGCTGGCGTTGATGCAGGATCAGTTGGCGTTCTTGCAGCGCCACGGCATTGCGGCGGGAAGTATCGATTCGGCCCAGAGTCGCGATGACGCCAGCGATGTGATGGCCCGGGCCAAGTCAGGCGAATTGAAGATTCTGATGATTTCCGTGGAGCGCCTGAAGAACGAGCGTTTCCGCCATTTTCTGCAGCAGGTGCCGATCTCGCTGTTGGTGGTGGACGAGGCCCACTGCATCTCCGAGTGGGGTCACAACTTCCGCCCCGACTACCTCAAGCTGCCGGACTATCAGCGCCAGTTCAACATCCCTCAGGCGCTGCTGCTGACGGCCACCGCGACACCCAAGGTGATCGCCGACATGGAGGCCCGGTTCGCCATTGCGCCTGAGGATGTGGTGACCACCGGTTTCTACCGGCCCAATCTCAATCTGTTGGTGGAACCGGTGCGTGGCCAGGACAAGCGCCGCCGCCTGGTCGAGTGGATGAGCCAGCGTCCCGGCCAGCCCAGCATTGTCTACGTCACTCTGCAAAAAACCGCTGAGCACATCGCCGAACATCTGGCGCGCAACGGCATACAGGCCGAGGCCTATCACGCCGGTTTGCCCCACGAGCAACGGGAAGCGATTCAGCGCCGGTTCATGGGCGGGCAGTCCAATTGCATCGTCGCCACCATTGCCTTCGGCATGGGCATCGACAAAAGCGATATCCGCAACGTGGTGCATTTCGACCTGCCCAAATCCATCGAAAACTACAGCCAGGAAATCGGCCGCGCCGGGCGTGACGGGCAGCCGTCCGATTGCCTGGTGCTGGCCAACCGCGACAGCCTCAATGTGCTGGAGAATTTCGTCTACGGCGACACACCGGAGCGGGACGGCATTCGTTGTGTGCTCGACGAGTTGCAAGCCGCAGCGCCCGAGGGGCAGTGGGAGTTTCTGCTGGGGCCTTTGGCCGATCAGAGCAACATCCGCCAGTTGCCGCTCAAGACCTTGCTGGTACAGCTGGAGTTGCGTGGGCTGATCGCTCCACGCTATGCCTATTACGCCGAATACCGCTTCAAGTATTTGCAGGAGCCGGAAGCGTTGCTGGCCCGTTTCGAGGGTGAGCGCAGGGACTTCGTCTCGGCGATCATCCAGACTTCCAGTCGCGCACGGACCTGGGCCACGGTGAATTTCGACGCACTGTATCAGCAGCATTCCGCCGAGCGCAGTCGAGTGGTCAAGGCGCTGGATTACTTCCAGGAAAAGGGCTGGGTGGAGCTTGAAAGCAAGCAGATGACGGAGGTCTATAGCCTGCTGCAAGCCGACTTCGATTCCCAGGCCTTGAGCGCCGAATTGCACACCTACTTCACCCGGCACGAACGCACCGAGATTTCGCGGATTCACGCCATGCTGGATCTGTTCGCCACCGACCACTGCCTGGGCTATCGCCTGGCCGAGTACTTCGGCGACGAAAACGCGCCACGGCGATGCGGGCATTGTTCGGTGTGTCACGGCCACGTAGCGCGATTACCCGAACCACCGGAATTGCCGGCGCTTGTGGATAAAAATTTCGAGGCGCTGTGCGGTGATTTTATCCACAGGCACCAGCAGCACACGGGGAGTGCTCCATCGGCGGAACGCGTGACGCGGTTTTTGTGCGGGATCAGCGTGCCGTTGTTTACCAGGCTCAAGGCACGGTCGATTCCGGGGTTTGCGGCGCTGGAGGAGTATCCGTATGGCGAGGTCCGGACGTGGGCTGAGGCGAACCTCTAACCTGCGGGATCGGGACGCATCCATCCGCTGAATGTCGCCCATCACAGGAATAAACTTCAAAAACACGCATCGGCTGACTATGGTGAGGACTGTCTTTGGATCGCCAATAAGAGAACAACAACCATGAGCCAGACATCGTTCGATATTCAGCGCGCTGCCGTGATTGGCGCGGGCACCATGGGCCGGGGCATTGTCATGTGCCTGGCCAACGCCGGGGTGCCGGTGCAGTGGGTCGATAACAATCCGCAGATGCTTGAGCAGGCGCTGGCCAGCGTGRCTGACACTTACGCCCACAACGTGCGTCAGGGGCGGATCGATCAGACCGAGGCGGATGCGCGCATTGCACGGGTAACGGCGGCTGCCGATTACGCGGCGATCCGCGATGTTGATCTGGTTATCGAAGCTGTCTACGAAAACCTCGAGCTGAAGCAGAAAATCTTCCGCGAACTCGACGGCCTGCTCAAACCTGAAGCGATTCTGGCCAGCAATACCTCGGCGCTGGATATCGACGCCATCGCCGCCGCCACTCGTCGCCCGCAGCAGGTCCTGGGCCTGCACTTCTTCAGTCCGGCGCACATCATGAAGTTGCTGGAGATCGTACGCGGCGCCCAGACCGCTCCGGCGGTGCTTGATGCAGCCCTGGCACTGGGCCAGCGCATGGGCAAGGTCAGCGTGGTCTCGGGCAACTGTCACGGTTTCATCGGCAACCGCATGCTGCATCCGTACGTGCTCGAAGCGCGCAAGATGCTGCTGGAGGGGGCGTTGCCTTATCAGGTGGATGCGGCGCTGCAAGGTTTTGGTTTCGCCATGGGGCCGTTCCGCATGTATGACGTGGTCGRCATTGMCCTGGAGTGGCGCGCGCGGGAGCTGGCTGGCAAGGGCCAGGATGCGCCGGAGGTTCAGGTGGACAATCGTTTGTGCGAGCTCGGGCGTTTCGGTCAGAAGAGCGGCGACGGGTATTACCATTACGAACCGGGCAGTCGTCAGGCTGAGCACGATGTGGAAGTCGATGCGCTGGTGCTGGAAATCAGCGAAGGGTTGGGGTTCCAGCGGCGTGAGATAGGGCCAGAGGAGATTCTTGAGCGCAGCTTGCTGGCACTGGTCAATGAAGGGGCGAAGATCCTTCAGGAAGGCATTGCGGCGTCGGCGCACGACATCGATCTGGTGTACCTCAACGGTTATGGTTTCCCGGCGGACAAGGGCGGGCCGATGGCCTGGGCGGATCAGCAAGGGCTGGACGATATTCATCTGCGGTTGTTGCAGCTTGAGACCAAACAGGGGGATCACTGGGCCCCGGCACGGTTGATTGGGGAGTTGGCGGCGCAGGGCAGAGGGTTTACCGACATGTGATTTAGGTAGTGCCTGTGACAGCGCCTTCGCAGTTTCACCTTAAACTGGCCATCCAACTCCAGGAACCGACGCTGATGTCCAACCCGATGCCCCATCGCACCGACTACCCCCATTTCCAGCCCATCACCACCCGCTGGCATGACAATGACGCCTACGGTCATGTCAATAACGTCACCTACTACAGTTTTTTCGATACGGCGGTGAACACCTACCTGATCGAAGTCGGCGGCCTGGATATCCATGACGGTGAGGTGGTGGGTTTTGTGGTGAGTTCGGCCTGCGATTACTTCGCGTCTATCGCCTTCCCGGATCGGATCGAGATTGGCCTGCGGGTCGGCAAGTTGGGCAGCAGTTCGGTGCAGTACGAGCTGGCGGTGTTCAAGGCTGGAGAAGATGAGGCCTGCGCGGCAGGGCGCTTCGTGCATGTATTCGTCGATCGGCTGTCGAATCAGCCGGTGGCGATTCCTGCCGGGTTGCGCGGGGCGTTGGAGCGACTGGCGATCTGAGGGCAAAAAAAATCGCAGCCCGAGGGCTGCGATTTTTCGATCTAACGGTCGACGAGGCGATTCAAGCCTCAGTCGTCATCGCGATAGCGATGGTGATGCTTGCGATGCCCGTACGCATGGCCGCGACCCGGGTGACCACGGTAGTAGCGACGATCATCATCGTCATAACCACGACGATAGGAACGACGATCATCGTCGTCATTGCTGCTGTTGCCCATATGGTTACCCAGCGCGCCACCGAGGCCGCCGCCTGCTGCGGAACCGATCAGGCTACCGGTGGTGCCGCCCATGCTGCGGCCGACCACGTTACCGCCAGCTGCGCCCAACGCACCGCCAATGGCGGCTTCGCCACGGCTGCGTCTGTCTGCGCCAACTGCGCTACCACCCGCGCCGCCCAGGGCCGCGCCAATGGTTGAACCTGTACTGCCGCCTAGTGATTGACCGACGACCGAGCCAAGAACCCCGCCCAATGCGCCGCCCACACCTGCTTCGGTGGTGCCGCCAGCAGACGCGAAGCCACTGACCAGGCCAAGGGACAACAAGAGAATCGAGGAGAACTTCATAGAGGAACCTCAAGGGGATGACGGCGCGATCCTGAGGCTGTGTCATGGTTGTGACAATAGAAATCCGACGAATAACACGACTTGAGCACATTTCTATAAGTTGCTGTTTTTTGGGCGGAACTTAAGTGTTTTTCGCCAGTCTTTAGCTACTTCTCAAAGGCCGTTTTCATATGAAAACGGCCTTTTTTGTGGGCGATTGGAAAGTATGGATCGGAAGAGTTTGTTGAGTGGGCTACCGCCATCGCTGCGTCAAGCTGACTTGGCCATGATCAACCCAGTCTCACTCGCCGCTTCCAGCCGGATCGCCACAAATTTCGACGTCGGCGTATGGCTGCCATCCCCGGTGCTTTCCAACGGCACCAGCGGGTTCACTTCCGGATAGTATGCAGCCGCCTGCCCGGCAGGAATATCAAACGCCAGCAGGGTAAAACCCTTGACCCGCCGCTCACGGCCATCATCCCAGATCGATACGATGTCAGCCTTTTGCCCCGGTTTGAAGCCCAGGCGAATGATGTCGGCTTCATTGACGAACAACACATCCCGCTGACCTTTCACCCCGCGATAACGATCATCAAGACCATAAATGGTGGTGTTGTACTGATCGTGGGAGCGCATCGACTGCATGATCAGGTCCGGCAGTACGCCGGTGGCGCGGGTGCGTTCGTGCACCAGGTCTTTGGGCAGGATGTTCGGACGGAAATTGGCCCGACCTGATGGGGTATTCCAGCGACGTGCGCCGGCACTGCTGCCCAAGTAGAAACCGCCGGGGTTCTGGACTTTCTCGTTGAAGTCCCGAAAGCCCGGGATGGTGTCGGCGATCAGGTCGCGGATGCGGCTGTAATCAGCCACCAGCCAGTTCCAGTCCACCGGTTTGCTGCCCAGGGTCGCGGCGGCGATACCAGCGATGATTGCAGGCTCCGAGCGCATCAGGTTCGACAACGGTTGCAACTGACCGTTGGAGGCGTGGACCATGCTGAAGGAGTCTTCCACGGTCACCGCTTGGGCGCCTTCGGTCTGGATATCGATATCGGTGCGGCCCAGGCACGGCAGGATCAGCGCGTCTTTACCGTGGATCAAATGGCTGCGGTTGAGCTTGGTGCTGATCTGCACGGTCAGGTCGCAGTTGCTCAGGGCCTGGAAGGTCCGTGGGCTGTCCGGGGTGGCTTGGGCAAAGTTGCCGCCCAGGCCGATGAAGACTTTCGAACGGCCTTCGGCCATCGCGTGAATCGCCTCGATCACGTTGTGGCCGTTTTCGCGTGGCACCTTGAACTGGAAGCGCCGCTCCAGGGAGTCGAGGAACGCCGCCGGCGGGCGTTCGTTGATGCCCATTGTCCGGTCGCCCTGCACGTTACTGTGGCCGCGCACCGGGCACAGACCGGCACCCGGCCGGCCGATGTTGCCGCGCAGCAGCATCAGGTTGGCGATTTCCTGGATGGTCGCCACCGAATGGCGATGCTGGGTGATGCCCATCGCCCAGCACATGATCACGTTCTTGCCTTTGGCGTACATGCGCGCCGCTTGCTCGATTTCCACCAGGGGCAGGCCGGATTGCTCGACGATCTGCTCCCACGGGGTGTCGTCGACGATGCCGAGGTATTCCAGAACATTGACGCTGTGTTCATTGAGGAAGTCGTGGTCGAATACCGCAGGCTCACCCGCCTTCTGCGCATCGCGCTCCCATTGCAGCAGGTACTTGGCCATGCCGCGCATGATCGCCATGTCGCCGCCCAATGCCGGACGGAAGTACGCGGTGTTGGTCGGTTTGTCGCCGTTGGTGAGCATTTCGATCGGGTGTTGCGGGTGCTGGAAGCGTTCCAGGCCGCGCTCTTTCAGCGGGTTGATGCACACCACCTGCGCACCGCGTTTCACCGCTTCGCGCAGTGGCTCGAGCATCCGCGGGTGGTTGGTGCCAGGGTTTTGGCCCCAGACAAAAATTGCATCTGCATGTTCGAAATCGTCGAAGGTCACCGTGCCTTTGCCGACTCCGACGCTTTGGGCCAATGCCACACCGCTGGCTTCGTGGCACATGTTCGAGCAGTCGGGGAAATTGTTGGTGCCATAGGCGCGCACGAACAATTGATAGAGGAACGCCGCTTCGTTGCTGGCACGGCCCGAGGTGTAGAACTCGGCCTGATTCGGGCTCGACAGCCCTTGCAGGTGTTTGCCGATCAGGGCGAATGCGGCTTCCCAGCTGATCGGTTTGTAACGATCGGTTTCGGCGTCGTAGCTCAGCGGCTCGGTCAGACGGCCCTGGTACTCGAGCCAATAATCACTTTGTTCCAGCAACGAGCTAACGCTGTGCTTGGCGAAAAACGCGCCATCGACACGCCGTTTGGTCGCTTCCCAGTTCACTGCTTTGGCGCCGTTCTCGCAGAACATCACCATGCCGCCTTCCTGGGAATCGCCCCAGGCGCAACCGGGGCAGTCGAACCCGCCGTTCTTGTTGGTCTTGAGCATCATGCGCAGATTTTTCAACGCGTTGTCGCTGGTCAGCCAGGCCCGGGCGACGCTGGCCAGCGCGCCCCAGCCACCGGCCGCACCCTTATAGGGCTTGTAACGTGGAACAGGTTTCTGGTCGGCTTGTTGGTGTTGACTCACGCTTGATTCTCCAACGCAGGGCTGTAGACCCTTGGTGCACTTTTCTGAGGTAGGTGGATGAGATTGAGGTTGTGTCGACGGGCCCATTGCACGGCCAGGCCCGTGGGCGATGACAGGCTGACCAGGGTCTGGATGCCGGCGCGTAAAACTTTCTGGATCAATTCGAGGCTGCAACGGCTGGTGACAATCGCCAGACCATCGGTGGTCGGGATTTTCTGGCGGATCAACCCGCCAATCAGCTTGTCGAGGGCGTTGTGTCGGCCGATGTCTTCACGGCCCAGCAGCAATTCGCCTTTGCCATTCATGAACACCGCCGCATGCACCGCGCCGCAATGCTGGCCCAAAGGCTGGAATTCGCCGATGCGATGGCGCAGGCCGTCCAGCCATTCGGCCGGGGGCAGCGGGGCGCCGGGCAGCACCTTGAGATCGGGCAGCGCTTGCTCCACCGCTTCCACGCCACAGAGCCCGCAACCGCTGGTGCCGGCCAGTTGCCGGCGCTGCTGCTTGAGGTTCCAGAAGGCGCGGTTGGCGATGGTCACTTGCGCGTATTGCGCCGAACCCGAGCCGCTGAGTTGCAGGTCATAGATGTCTGAAGCGTCTTCGATGATGCCGCTGCCGAGGCTGAAGCCGACGATGAAGTCTTCAAGGTCCGTCGGCGTCACCAGCATGACGGCCTGGCTGATGCCGTTGTAGGCGATCGCCAACGCGACTTCCTCAGCCAGCGCGGTGCTGGATGATTCGGAGTATTCGAGGTTGCAGTAACTGTATGTCTGGCTTGCGGCGGGCGCGGGCGTTTCGAGAGCGGGCGCCGCGCAGCCGGGGCGCTTGGCGTTCATTAGGCATCACCGACGGTTTGGTCAGCTTTAAGCCTAGGCGCGTCAACATGTCGCGTCTAATCGCTATTACTGATCTACCGATAGATGGCGTCGATCAAGAGTCTGTCAGTGATTTCTGATAGATCGCAAAACAGGCTTCTGCCAAGGCCGAACGCGGAGCGCTGCGACGCATGATCAGCCCCAGCCGGGCGAGGGTCTGGGCGCTTTCGATGGGTTGCAGGCGCAAGTGATCGGTGAGGTTTTCGAGGCCGCTGTTCAGCGGCATCACCGCACAGCACAGGCCACCGTGTACCGCTTGTAACAATTGGTGGACTGCATCGGTTTGCAGCAACGGTTGTGGGGTCAGGCCACGGCTGTGGAAGTTATGGTCGATGGACTGGCGAAAGTGCATGCCGCTGGTGAGCATGCCCAWGGGCAGTTCGATCAGCGACTCCCAGCTCAGCGGCACCTCGCCGAAACTGAAGAAGCGTTGATCGTAGAGCAGGCCCATGCGGGTTTCGCTGAACGCCAGGGAGTCGAAGCGCTCGCCGTCCAGATGCTCCAGGTACGATACGCCGAGGTCGAGACGGTTATTCGCCAGTTGTTCAAGGATCTGTTCGGAACTCAGGGCCGAGAGTTCGAACCGCAGGTTCGGGTGTGCGGCATGCAGGCGTTGCATCAGCGGCACCGGGTCGAAACTCGACAGCGGCACCACCCCCAGACGCAACGTACCCACGAGGTTGCCGCGACAGGCCGCCGCTTCGGCCTGCAAACCGTCGTAGGCCGCCAGCACCGTACGCGCCCATGCCAGCACGCGCTCACCCGGCGCCGTGAAACCTTCGAAGCGTTGGCCGCGATTGACCAGCGGCAGCTCGAGTTCTTCCTCAAGGCTGCGCAGGCGCATGGACAAGGTCGGCTGAGTGATGTGACAGCGCGCGGCGGCCTGGCCGAAGTGTCGGGTTTCGTCGAGAGCGATGAGGAATTTCAGCTGCTTGATGTCCATCTTCGCTCCAGGGCGCCGGCAAGGTTTGCGATTCTACCGCCTGCGCGGGGTTGGGTCATTGGTCGGCTGGGAGCCGGTCTTCAAACGACTGGTCTAGTCTTGGGCGTCTGGAACCCAAATCCCAAGGAGCGTGCACCATGAGTATTTTTAGCTTTGTGAAAGAAGCAGGTGAAAAACTTATTGATCTGCTGACACCCGGCAATGCCAACGCCAGCGAGCAGCTGAAGGCACACATCAGCAAGGTCGGCTTGGGTAACCCGAATGTTCAGGCGACCATCGATGGCGACAAAGTCACCGTCACCGGTGAAGTGGCAAGCCAGGAAGAGAAGGAGAAAATTCTGTTGGCCGTGGGCAATATTGCCGGTGTCGGTAGTGTCGATGACCAGATCACCGTAACGGGGCCGGTTGCCAAGGCAGCGCAGTTCGTCACCGTTAAAAAGGGCGACACCCTCAGCGCGATTTCCAAGGCGGCATACGGCGACGCGAACAAGTACAACAAAATCTTTGAAGCCAACAAACCAATGCTTTCGCACCCGGACAAGATCTATCCGGGGCAGGTGTTGCGGATTCCTGAATAATACAAAACCTGTGGCGAGGGAGCTTGTCGGATCGCCGCACCGTCCCGCTCGGCTGCGCAGCAGTCGCAATCTGGCCAATGCACCTTTCTGAAGGAACTCAGCCAGATTGGGAGCGCTTCGCACTCCAGCGGGAGCAAGCTCCCTCGCCACAACGACCGCGTCAGACTCTAAAGCCCTGCGATGAGCTCCCGATAATCCCCCACCGCCGCAAACTCTGCCGTGTCCTTCGGCCCTTTGCGGCTGTCCGGCTCGCTCACGGCCAGCAGGTGCGCCACCCCGAAATTGCGTGCGCTGCGCAGGATCGGCAGGGTGTCGTCGATGAACAGACAGCGTGCCGGGTCGAAGCCGATATCGGCCTGCAAGGCATCCCAGAACTGCGGGTCTTCTTTGGCGAAACCGTAATCGTGAGAGCTGATCAAGCGCTCGAAATACGGCGCCAGTTCAATTCTTTCCAGTTTCAATGACAACGAGTCGCGGTGGGCGTTGGTGATCAGTACCACGCGCTTGCCGGCCTGTTTGATCGCGGCCAGAAAAGTATCCGCATCCGGACGCAAGGCGATCAGGTGCGCGGTTTCCAGTTTCAGTTCGCGCACCGACAACTTCAGTTCGGCGCTCCAGAAGTCCAGGCAATACCACTGCAACTGACCGGCATGGCGCTCGAACAGTGGCTGCAATTCCAGCTCCGCCATGGCCAGGCTCACCCCGTGCAACTCGGCATAACGCTTTGGCAGGTGTTCCAGCCAGAAATGGTTGTCGTAGTGCAGGTCCAGCAGCGTGCCGTCCATATCTAGCAGAACGGTATCGATGTCGCGCCAGGGCAGCAGGGACATAAAAAACTTCTCCAGCGGTAAAAAAGATATCCGAGGTAAACAATCAGGATAGGCCGGGTATAGTAACGCGTTCACGCCAAGGAGCTTCTCATGCGCCAGAAACCCACCATACTCGCCCGCGAGATCGTCGCCACCAGCCGATTATTCTGTGTCGAAGAGCTGAAACTGCGCTTTTCCAATGGCGTGGAACGCACTTACGAGCGATTGGTCGGTAAAGGCGCTGGTTATGGTGCGGTGATGATCGTGGCGATGCTCGACGCGGACCACGCCGTGTTGGTGGAGGAATACTGCGGTGGCACCGATGCCTACGAATTGTCCCTGCCCAAAGGCTTGATCGAGCCGGGCGAAGACGTGTTGGCGGCGGCCGAGCGGGAGCTCA
The DNA here is from genome assembly GCF_056396925.1 of Pseudomonas sp. 05N433. Taxonomy (NCBI): domain Bacteria; kingdom Pseudomonadati; phylum Pseudomonadota; class Gammaproteobacteria; order Pseudomonadales; family Pseudomonadaceae; genus Pseudomonas; species Pseudomonas sp. 05N433. Next base: position 78,652 of record NZ_JBFTML010000005.1, read on the forward strand.
AGGAAGAGGCCGGGTATGGCGCGCGGCAACTGGAGCACCTGACCGAGTTGTCGTTGTCACCCGGCTACATGAGCCAGAAGATCCAAGTGGTGCTGGCCACCGATTTGTATGAAGAACGCCTGGAGGGTGACGAGCCCGAGCCGATGGGGATGGACAAGATCAACCTGCGGGAATTGTCGGCGTTGGCGCAGAACCCGCGATTCACCGAGGGCCGTGCCTTGGCGGCGCTGTATCTGGCCCGTGATCTGTTGACTCAGCGTGGGGTGTTCCTGCCATGAAGTTGAATTTTCCCCATCCGTTGATGGCACCGGTGGTAGAACTGGCATTGAAGGCTGGCGAGGCGATCCTGCCGTTCTGGCGCGTCAACGTTGCTGTGACGGCAAAGTCCGATGATTCCCCGGTCACAGCTGCCGACATGGCCGCTCACCATGTGATTCTGGCCGGGTTGACGGCGCTGGACCCGACTATTCCGGTGCTGTCCGAAGAGGATGCCAACATCCCCCAGAGCGTGCGTGCCGGCTGGCAGCGTTGGTGGTTGGTCGACCCTCTGGACGGCACTAAGGAGTTCATCTCCGGCAGCGAAGAGTTCACCGTGAACATTGCGCTGATCGAGCAGGGGCGTGTGGTGTTTGGCGTGGTGTCGATGCCGACCAGCGGGCGTTTTTATGTTGGCGGTGACAGGTTGGGAGCCTGGCGTGGCGATAAAGGCGCCGAGCCAATGCCGATCCAGGTTCGCGAGGTGCCGGCGGCGGGTGAAGCCTTCACGGTGGTCGCCAGTCGTCGGCATTCAAGCCCTGAGCAGGAGCGCTTACTGGCGGGGTTGAGTGACAGTCTGGGCGAGCTGCAACTGGCGAATATCGGCAGCTCACTGAAGTTTTGCCTACTGGCGGAAGGGGCGGCGGATTGTTATCCGCGATTGGCGCCGACTTCGCAGTGGGACACGGCCGCGGCTCAAGGTGTGCTGGAAGGCGCCGGCGGTGAGGTGCTGGATTTGAGCGGCGCGCCGTTCTGTTATCCGGCGCGGGAATCGTTGCTGAATGAGTTCTTCCTGGCGCTGCCGGCTAAAGCGGCTTGGCGGGAGAAACTATTGGCGCTCGCTCGGGCGTAAAGATCAAGAGATCGCAGCCTCGTTTCACTCGACAGCTCCTACAGGGGGCGCGCTTCTCTGTAGGAGCTGTCGAGTGCAACGAGGCTGCGATCTTTTAAGATCGTTTGCTTTACCGGTGAAGGACGTATTGCCCGGTAAACCTCACCGCATCCTCATCACTCCCGGCATTCACGATCCGCGAATGCAGCGTCAACCGCGCCCGCCCATAGCGTCGATACATCGCCAGGAACTTCCTCCACACTGCCGGGTTCGGTGCCTGACAGATCGCCGTCGCGTCCATGGTGACCGGCAGCGGGTAGTTGATCTGCCCTTCCTGAATCACGATGTGCCCGTCTTCGATACCTTCTTCACGCAAACGCAAATGCAGCCAGCCCCAGCCGGCCAGCACCGCGCCGCAATACAGGCTGCCACCGAACATGGTGCTCTTGTGATTGACGTTGGGCTCCAGCGGCAGATGCAGGCGCAGTTGTTGGTCATGCCAGTCGAGCACTTTGAGGCCCATGTCCCGCGTGAGGGGGATGTCGCGATAGAGGATCGATTCCAGGTGACGACTGTCGCGGTTCATTCGCGGGCCTTTTGTTTGATAGGGATGATTTTACGGTAGCTCAATCGAGGTCGTCGGTATGGCTGCTGGTGCCGCCATCGGCGAAGTTCAGGCCATGCTTGCGCAGCTTGTCGTGCAGGGTTTTGCGCGGAATGCCGAGCGCTTCGGCGAGGCTGCGCACGGAGCTGTGCGAGCGCGCCAGTTCGGCGGCAATCAGGCTCTTCTCGAAGTTCTCGACTTGCTCGCTCAAGCCGCCGCTGACCACTTCAACCGTGGTGCCGACACCGCCATCCGGTGCGCTGTTGTCCAGTGCCAGCTCCAGGCCCAGGGCAAAGCGCTCGGCGGCGTTCTGCAGTTCCCGCACGTTACCTGGCCAGCTGTGACGCAGCAGCAGCGCCCGTTGCCCCGGTTGCAGTTCGTGGGGCGGCAAGCCGTGGCGGGCGCTGGCTTCGTCAGCGAAATGCTGGAACAGCACCAGCGCATCTTCGCCCCGTTCGCGCAGCGGCGGAATGCGCAACGGCGCAACGTTCAGGCGGTAATACAAGTCGGCACGGAAGCGCCCCTGATCGGCGGATTGCCGCAGGTCTTCCTTGGTCGCGGCGATGATGCGGATGTCCAGCGGGATCAACTGATTGCCGCCCAGGCGTTCGACGACCCGCTCTTGCAGCAAGCGCAGCAATTTCACCTGCACGTCCAGGCTCATGCTTTCGATTTCATCGAGGAACAACGTGCCGCCGTTGGCGAATTCGAACTTGCCGATGCGGCGCTTTTGCGCGCCGGTAAACGCGCCGGGTTCGTGACCGAACAACTCGCTTTCCACCACCGACTCGGCCAGGGCCCCGGCGTTGATTGCCACGAACGGGCCGTTACGCCGACTCGACAAGTCGTGCAGCGCGCGGGCCACCACTTCTTTGCCTGCACCGGTTTCACCGAGAATCAGCACGTCAGCCTTGGTCGCCGCCAGTGCCCCGATCTGCTCGCGCAGGCGCAGCATCGGCGCCGATTGCCCGACCAGTCGGGCGCTCAGTTCGTTGCGATCGCTCAGGGCCAGCCGCAGGCTGCGGTTGTCCAGTACCAGACGGCGCAGGGCCAGGGCGCGACGTACGCTGTCGAGCAGGGCGTCACTGGCGAAAGGTTTTTCCAGAAAGTCATAAGCCCCGGCGCGCATGGCCTGCACCGCCAGGGGGACATCGCCGTGGCCGGTGATCAGCAGCACGGGCAGCTCCGGATCCTGGGCGTGGAGTTCGGTCAGCAGTTCGAGGCCGTCCATGCCCGGCATGCGGATGTCACTGACCACCACGCCTGGCCAGTCGCGTTCCAGTTGCCCGGCCAGGCCCTTGGCTTCAGCAAGCGGCAGGATCTTCAGGCCGGCCAGGTCCAGGGTCTGGCTCAGGGCCTGACGCAGGTGGGGATCGTCGTCGATCAACACGACCTGGATGCGGTTGTCGATGGTCATGCACTTCGGTCCTCGGACGGTTGCAGGCTCACACCCGGCGCGCCTGCGCGCAGCTTCAGGGTAATCAGGGCGCCGCCTTCCTTATGGTTGGAGAACGACAGTTCACCACCGAAGGCGCGCATCAGGGTGTCGCAGATCGCCAGCCCCAGCCCAAGTCCCTGAGTGCGGGTCTTGGTGGTGTAGAAGGGCTCGCCGGCACGACCCAGCGCTTCCAGGCAGAACCCGGGGCCGTTATCGCGAATGTACAGAGTGACGCCGTCGGCGGTGGATTGGGCACTCAACCAGAGTTTACGCGGCGGGCCTTTTTCCGTCAGGGCATCGAGCGCATTGGCCAGCAGATTGCCGAGTACCTGGCGCAGACGGGTTTCTCCAGCCTCGACCCACAGGGTGGCGGCCGGCAGGTCGCGGATCAGCTCGACTTCCATGCTGCGCCGACGCTTGGCCAGTAACGCCAGGGCGTCGTCCAGCGCCGGTTGCAGGGCCACGCTTTCCGGGGCATGGCGATCACGTCGGGCGAAGGCGCGCAGGTGGGCGATGATCGACGCCATGCGCCCGGTCAGCTCGCTGATCAGCTTGAGGTTGCCGCGAGCATCCTCGGTGCGCTGATGATCGAGCAGCACTTCGGCGTTTTCCGCGTAGCTGCGGATGGCCGCCAGCGGTTGGTTGAGTTCATGGCTGATACTCGCCGACATTGTTCCCAGCGCCGAGAGCTTGCCGGCCTGTACCAGATCATCCTGAGCGCGTACCAGTTCTTGCTGGGCGTGTTCGCGCTCCAGCACTTCCTGTTTCAGTCGACGGTTGAGGCCCTCAAGGTCGCTGGTCCGTTCGGCGACCCGGCCTTCGAGTTCCTGGCGGGTCTTGGCTTCGAAGGCGATCCGCTCCAGGTAATGGCGTCGGCGTTGCATCATCAGGCCAAGCAGCAGCATCAATACCAGCAGCGTTGCGCCGCCGATGGCCACGACTGTGCGCACGGGGCGGTCGATCAGGGTGCGTGGAGCAAGGATACTGACACTCCAGCCGGTTTCTTCGATCTGCCGGGTTTGGGTCAGCCAGGCATTGGGGTCGAGACTCAACGGCTTTGGATCGCGGGTCGGATAGGGTTGAATCGCGGCGACGGCCTTGTTCTCCTCATCACTCAATGGACGGGTCGAGCGGAAACGCCATTCTGGCCGCGATGTGAGGATGACCACACCGTTGTGGTCGGTGACCAGCAGTTGTTCCGGGGTTTTGCCCCAGAGGCTTTCGGTGTGATCGAGGTCAACCTTGACCACCAACACGCCGATGATTTTTTCACGATCGTGTACCGCCGCAGCGAAGAAGTAACCGCGCTTGGCCGAGGTGGTGCCCAGGCCAAAGAAGCGCCCCAGGCGCCCGGCCATGGCTTCACTGAAATATGGACGGAAAGAGAAATTGCGGCCGACGAAGCTGTCGTGTTTGTCCCAGTTGGAGGCCGCCAGTGTCTTGCCGGTGGTGTCCATCAGGTACATGACTTCGGCGCCGGTCTGGGCACTGATGTGTTTCAACAGACGATTGGCATTGCCTTGAATCACGCCCTCGTCGGGGGCGCCCAACGTCGCACGCAGGGCGGGCAGGTCGCCGAGAATCTGCGGCAGCACTTCATAGCGGTGCAGGGTACCCAACAGGTTGGCGACGTAGAGGTCGAGGGTCTGACGGTTCTGCCCGGCCAGCTCGCTGCGGTAATAACGCTCGGCCAGATGCTCCAGCGGCCACAGCAAGGGTGCCAGGCACAACGCAAGCAGTGCCAGGCTGCGCCAGCGGGGTCTGCGGGGGAGGGTCGGTGTCATGAGCATCAAGCGCCTGTGGGGACAGACGCATTATGCCTAGGGTCTGTTGACGTTTGGTAGCAACGCGGTTCGCTACCAAACCTCAACAGACCCTAGGCTTGCGGGCGCAGTCTGCGCATCCTGGATCAAGTGCATGCTGGCGCTGAAAATTCAGACGGCAATTCAGGAGAAGACTTCAGCGTCCTTGAAGAACGCGGCGGCCTGATCCTTGGCGGACAGCTGCGGTGCCTCGTCCAGCTGCCAGTCGATGCCCAAGTCCGGGTCGTCCCAGCGAATGCTGCGTTCAGCCGACGGGGTGTAGTAGTCGGTGGTTTTGTAGAGGAATTCAGCGAAATCGCTCAGCACCACGAAACCATGGGCAAAACCTTCTGGTACCCAGAGCTGGCGATGGTTGTCGGCGGACAGGCGCACCGCGACCCATTTGCCGAAATGCGGCGAGCTGCGGCGAATGTCCACGGCCACGTCCAGCACTTCACCGGCGGTGACGCGGACCAGTTTGCCCTGAGTGTTTTCCAGCTGGTAGTGCAAGCCGCGCAGTACGCCTTTTTGCGAGCGGGAATGGTTGTCCTGCACGAATCGGGTGTTCAGGCCGGTTGCTTCTTCGAAAGCCTTGGCGTTGAAGCTTTCATAGAAGAAGCCGCGCTCATCACCAAATACCTTGGGCTCGATGATCAGAACACCTGGCAGGTCGGTGGTGACTACATTCATGGTGTTTCTCCAGCAATAGGCGTTGATGGGCGACATTCTTACGCAAAGTGCCGGCAGGTGCGAGTGGGACGGTGAAGAGAGTTGCTCACGCATTGATTCGGGCCAATCAGGGAAGGGGGGTTGCGTATCGCACCCGGCAGTGGCGATATAAGCGCCTAATAAAATTTCAGGGGTCGTTGTATGCCGCTCGCCACGTTGATTCACCGCGCCAGTCTGCCCAGCCCGCAAGTGTCCGCGGCGCAAGCGCTTGAGTTGCTGGAAGAACATTACGGGCTGAGCGGACGGTTGCAGGCTCTTGGAAGCCAGCAGGATCTCAACTACCGCGTCGACAGCGAGCAGGGGCGTTTCGTCCTGAAAATCTGCCGTGGTGATTATTCGGTGCTGGAGCTGCAAGCCCAGCACGCAGGGCTCAAGCGCTTGGTCGAACATCCCGGCGTGAAGGTGCCGCGAGTGATCCCGGCCAAAAATGGTAAAGACCTGCTCTCCCTGGAGGTCGGCGGTCAAGCAGTGCATGTACGTCTGCTCGATTACATCGACGGCCAGTCCCTGACGCACCTCGACCATCTGAGCCAGGCCGTGGTCGCCGGTTTCGGTCGGCTCTGCGGCGAGATGGACCTGGCGCTGGCCGGCTTCGACCATCCTGGCCTTGAGCGCACCCTTCAATGGGACGCCCGCCACGCCAACGCGTTGATCGCGCATTTGCTGCCGGTGATCAAGGATGATCAGCAACGCAAGCTGATTGCTGAAGCGGCCGAGCAGGCCGAGCGCCATTTGCAGCCCTTGGTGGATAAGCTGCCGGTGCAGGCGATTCACATGGACATCACCGACGACAACGTGGTCTGGCAGCGAGATGCGCAGCGCCAATGGCAGTTGCAGGGTGTCATCGATTTCGGCGACCTGGTCCGAACCTGGCGGATCACCGATCTGTCGGTGACCTGTGCCGCGCTGCTGCACCATGCCGATGGCGATCCGTTCTACATCTTGCCGGCGGTTCGGGCCTATCACGCGATCAATCCGCTGCAACATGAAGAACTGCTGGCGCTCTGGCCGCTGATCGTTGCGCGTTCGGTGGTGTTGGTGCTGAGTGGCGAACAGCAGGTCAGCATTGATCCGGGCAACGAGTACAGTCGCGACAACCTGACCCATGAGTGGGAAATTTTCCGCGTGGCCACATCGGTGCCGCTGGCGTTGATGGAGGCGGCGATTCTTGCTGCGGTTGGTCAAGGCCTGCCGAGCATCGGCAGCGAAAGCTTTGCGCCCTTGTTGCCGAGTCTGGTGGGGCGTGAGTTTGCGTTGATCGATCTGGGCGTGCTCAGCCCGCATTTCGAAGCGGGTAACTGGGAGCAAGAGGGGATCGACCAGCGTCTGTTGACCGAAGCTGCTGCGGCTCATGGTCTGGCGGCCAGTCGTTATGGGCAATATCGTCTGTCTCGCACCCAACCGGACAGCGCCACTGAACCGGCCACTTGCCCTCTGCATGTCGAGTTGCGAGTGCCCCATGGCACGGCGGTCGAATCGCCGTTTGCCGGAACGGTTCACCAGCCGGCAGTGGGTGTGCTGCAACTGGATGGTCCACAACAGAGTTTACGGCTGTGGGGTGTGACACCGTCGTTGCACGCGGGCGCAGCATTGGTCAAAGGCCAGGTGCTGGGCTCTGTCAGCGGAGCGTTGATCGTACAGTTGTGCCGCAGTGCTCAGCTCGACGCACCGTTGTTTTGCACACCTTCGCGCGCTGCCGCCTGGCAAGCGTTGTGCCCGTCACCGGCGGCGTTGCTGGGGCTGGCCTGCGATGCAGAAGAAGAACTCGACCCGCAAACCTTGCTGGCCCGCCGCGATGCCAGTTTCGCCCGATCCCAGAAGCATTATTACGTCGACCCGCCGCGCATCGAGCGGGGCTGGCGCAATCATTTGATCGACATGCAGGGCCGCTCCTACCTCGACATGCTCAACAATGTCGCGGTATTGGGTCATGGTCATCCGCGCATGGCCGCCGTCGCCGGCCGTCAATGGTCGTTGCTCAATACCAACTCGCGTTTTCACTACGCAGCGATTGCCGAGTTTTCCGAGCGCTTGTTGAAGTTGGCACCGGACAACATGGACCGGGTATTCCTGGTCAACAGCGGCACCGAGGCCAATGACCTGGCGATTCGCCTGGCCTGGGCCTACAGCGGCGGCCGCGACATGCTCAGTGTGCTGGAGGCGTATCACGGCTGGTCGGTGGCGGCGGATGCGGTCTCGACCTCGATTGCCGACAACCCCAAGGCCTTGAGCAGCCGTCCTGATTGGGTGCACCCGGTGACCGCGCCGAACACCTATCGCGGCGAATTCCGTGGCCCGGACAGCGCGCCGGACTATGTGCGCAGCGTCGAACACAACCTGGCGAAAATCGCCGGGCAGAAACGCCAACTCGCCGGTTTCATCTGCGAGCCGGTGTACGGCAATGCCGGGGGCATCTCGCTACCGCCGGGCTATTTGAAGCAGGTCTATGCGCTGGTCCGTGCTCAGGGTGGGGTGTGCATCGCCGATGAGGTGCAGGTCGGTTACGGCCGCATGGGTAAATTTTTCTGGGGTTTCGAAGAGCAGGGCGTGGTGCCCGACATCATCACCATGGCCAAAGGCATGGGTAACGGCCAGCCGTTGGGTGCCGTCATTACCCGTCGGGAGATTGCCGAAGCGCTGGAGGCCGAGGGTTATTTCTTCTCGTCCGCTGGCGGCAGCCCGGTCAGTTGCCGGATCGGCATGGCGGTGCTGGATGTGATGGAAGAAGAAAAACTCTGGGAAAACGCCCAGGTCGTGGGCGGGTACTTCAAGGAACGTCTTGAAGCCCTGATCGACCGGCATCCGTTGGTGGGAGCGGTGCATGGTTCCGGCTTCTATCTGGGCGTGGAGTTGGTCCGCAATCGCGAAACCCTTGAACCGGCGACCGAAGAAACCACGGCGTTGTGCGATCGCCTTCGTGAGTTGGGGATTTTCATGCAGCCGACGGGTGATTACCTGAACATCCTCAAGATCAAACCGCCGATGGTCACGTCGCGGCAGAGTGTGGACTTCTTTGTGGACATGCTGTCGAAGGTGCTGGGCGAAGGTTTGTAGGCAGCTCGTAGAGGTTGCAAATGTCGATTGTTATCGGGAATTTTTGAGGTTATTTAGAGGTGGTGGATATTTATTGCTTTTAAAGCCGATTTTTATCGGCTATAAAGTCGCCACTGCCCACGGTGTGGACGAACCACGCCCGGTGATTCCCGTTCTGTCATCGGTCGATGCCACACTGACCCTCAAGCACTTGCCCAGGAGATGATTCATGAGTCGTATCGTTACCGTCGCCGCCACCCAGATGGCTTGTTCCTGGGACCTTGAAGCCAACATCGAGACCGCTGAGAAGCTGGTCCGTGAGGCAGCGGCCAAAGGTGCGCAAATCATCCTGATCCAGGAACTGTTCGAGGCTCCGTACTTCTGCCAGAAGCCGAACCCGGACTACCTGCAACTGGCCACGACGGTAGAAGACAACGTTGCCATCAAGCACTTCCAGAAAGTCGCCAAGGAACTGCAAGTGGTGCTGCCGATCAGCTTCTACGAATTGGCCGGTCGCGCGCGTTTCAACAGCATCGCGATCATCGATGCCGACGGCAGCAACCTCGGGATTTATCGTAAAAGCCACATCCCGGATGGCCCTGGCTACCACGAAAAGTACTACTTCAATCCGGGCGATACCGGTTTCAAAGTGTGGAACACCCGTTACGCGAAAATCGGCGTGGGCATCTGCTGGGATCAGTGGTTCCCTGAGTGCGCCCGCAGCATGGCGCTGCAAGGCGCGGAAATTCTGTTCTACCCGACAGCCATTGGCAGTGAGCCGCACGACAAGACCATTTCGTCCCGCGACCACTGGCAGCGCGTGCAACAGGGCCATGCCGGTGCCAACCTGATGCCGCTGATCGCCAGCAACCGCATCGGCAATGAAGAGCAGGACGGCTACGACATTACCTTCTACGGCTCGTCGTTCATCGCCAACCAGTTTGGCGAGAAGGTCCAAGAGCTGAACAAAACCGAAGAAGGCATTCTGGTTCACAGCTTCGACCTCGATGAGCTGGAGCACATTCGCAGCGCCTGGGGTTCGTTCCGCGACCGTCGTCCGAACCTGTACGGCGCGATTAAAACCCTCGACGGTTCCCTGGAGTCCTGAAGCCATGACCACGTTGAACAGCACCCCTCGCGCCGACGGCTTTTACATGCCTGCCGAGTGGGCACCCCAAACCCAGACCTGGATGGTCTGGCCCGAGCGCCCGGACAACTGGCGCCTGGGTGGCAAACCGGCGCAAGCCGCGCACGTTGCAGTGGCCAAGGCCATCGCGCGTTTCGAACCGGTGACCGTGGCGGTCTCCGCTGGCCAGTACGAAAATGCCCGCGCCCGTCTCGACGTGCCGAATATTCGTGTGGTGGAGATGTCCAGCGATGACGCCTGGGTCCGGGATACCGGCCCGACGTTCGTCATCAATGACAGCGGCGAAGTCCGTGGCGTGGATTGGGACTTCAATGCCTGGGGTGGTTTCGACGGTGGTTTGTATTCGCCGTGGAACCGTGACTCGCAGGTGGCGGGCAAGATCCTCGAAATCGAGCGCAGCCCGCGCTACCGCACCGAGGGTTTTGTGCTCGAAGGCGGCTCGATTCATGTCGATGGCGAAGGCACCCTGATCACCACCGAAGAGTGCCTGCTCAACCGCAATCGCAATCCGCACATGAGCCGTGAGCAAATCGAAGCGGTGCTCAGCGCAAACCTGGCTGTGGATAAGATCATCTGGCTGCCGGACGGCTTGTTCAACGACGAAACCGACGGCCATGTGGATAACTTCTGCTGCTATGTGCGTCCGGGTGAAGTGCTGCTGGCCTGGACCGACGACCCGCAGGACCCGAACTACCCGCGCTGCCAGGCGGCCATGAACGTGCTGCAAAACAGCACCGATGCCAAGGGGCGCTCGTTCACGGTGCACAAAATGYCGATTCCGGGGCCGCTGTATGCGACCGAAGAAGAGTGCGCCGGTGTGGACCCGGTGGACGGCACTCAGGAGCGCAATCCGACCGTGCGCCTGGCCGGCTCTTATGTGAACTTCCTGATCGTCAACGGTGGCATCATCGCGCCAAGCTTCGACGACCCACTGGACGGGCCGGCCAAAGAGATTTTGCAGAGCGTGTTTCCGCAACACGAAGTGGTCATGGTGCCTGGTCGCGAACTGTTACTTGGGGGCGGTAACATCCATTGCCTTACCCAACAACAGCCCGCTCCACACAAGGAGTGAGTGAGGACGTAACAGCTTGAGTTGATTGAAAAATCGATTGAGCAACGATTTTGGCCTCCTTATCTCGCAGAAAGCCCGCAGCCCATCAGGACTTCGGGCTTTTTTGTATCTACTTATCGACACTTCGAAAACATTGGCATAGCTCTTGTATCTTCGATGGCGCAACACGGGGAGGGAGAGAACTTCGATGTTCTGTCATAAACCTTGGATAAGTTAGCCGCTCACAAACCAGGAGAGAGCGCTGAGATGAACGCCGAAATGAACGTAGTGGGCGAGCGGGCACTGCATCCCCTGGCAGTTAACAGCGAATCGCTTCAAGTCCTGGCACAGTGGTTGAAGTCCAATGGAACGCGTCAGATCAGAGAACCTGATCCGCGCCGGATGATGATCGAGCGCTATCCCGCTGGTTTATTCAGCGAGGCGGAACTGGAAGCATTGTGGGATGTGATGGAAGGATAAGAAGAAAAACAACGGATGGATAAAAGCGCTGCCGGGAAGGCGGCGCTTTTTTATGCCCGTCGCAAAAGTGGGTGCCTGCAAGATCGGTGGGTGCCCGTTAAGGGGCATTCGACCGATTCTTGAAACAGACTGAAATCGATTCCGGCGTTTTTCCAAAACGATCTGAGTATTAGTCTGCCGGCATTGAGTTTTCCTACTTTATTGCCGGAGTCTTCCCATGACCCTTCACTACATTTACGACCCATTGTGCGGTTGGTGCTACGGCGCCAAACCCTTGGTGCAAGCTGCCCAAACCGTGTTGCCGGTGATCGGCCACGGCGGCGGCATGATGAGCGGTGCCAATCGCCAAACCGTTTCGCCACAACTACGCAATTACGTCATGCCCCACGACCGGCGCATCGCCGAGTACACCGGCCAGCCGTTTGGCGAAGCATATTTTGAGGGATTGCTGCGTGATGAGACGGCGGTGTTCGACTCCACGCCGCCGATTGCCGCCGTGCTGGCAGCCGAGCAGATCGCCGGGCGCGGACTGGAGTTGCTGGGGCGTTTGCAGACGGCTCATTACGTGGAAGGTCGACGCATCGCTGACGAGGCTGTTTTGCTTGAACTTGCCGCACAGACAGGTCTTGAGCCCGAGGCTTTCCAGCAGGCATTTAGTGCAGCTGATACCGGTCGCCATATCAAGGACAGCCGCGCACTCTTGGCCCGTGTCGGCGGTCAGGGCTTCCCGACCTTCGCGCTGGAACAGGATGGCCAGTTCACCCTGGTCGATATCGGCCCTTGGCTCGGCAAGCCGCAGGCCTTCGCCCAATGGTTGAGCCAGTCGCTTTCGGCAACAGAGTCTTCATCCGCGTTTCAAACCTGTGGCCTCGACGGCTGCGCCCATTGAACTCACCTGGAGTCACCATGGATAACCTGAGCCTGATCAAAAGCACCTACGAAGGCGTCAACTCCCAGGAGAATGCGCGCAACACCGCCGCGGCGCTGGCCGATGACGCCCGCTGGACCGAAGCCGCAGGTTTTCCGTATGCCGGGACCTACGTCGGTTTCGACGCGATCGTCGAAAATGTCTTCAAGCGCCTGGCCACTGAGTGGGAAGATTTTCGGTTCAAGGTCGAGAACTACGTCGCTCAGGGCGACAAGGTATTTGCCTACGGCAATTACAGCGGCGTCTATAAAGCTACCGGTCGTGCGATGAATGCCCGAGTCGCGCACTTGTGGACTCTGGCCGATGGAAAAGTCACCCATTTCGAACAATTCGTCGACAGCCATATCGTGCAATTGGCTATCGCTGACAAGTGATTTCTTAGACGATTTTCGCCTATTTACAGAAGATTCACGAAATTGACACATCATTAAGGGCGCAGATAGGATGCGCCCCAACGCCTGTGGCTAACCGCCACGACTGACAAAACAATAAAAGGCCCGCCGCGAATTTTCGTGGGCGGGCCTTTTTGTTTTTGCGGTGAAAAAAGAGCGCGATAGCGCCGTTTCAGCTGTTCGGCACAGAGCGTATCAACCCGTAATAAGGAAAATAACATGTTGAACAAGCGAATCAGCCTGATCGCACTGGGGATGTTGAGCGCCACACAGGCCATGGCTAACGACCAGGCCGAATCCAAGGGTTTTGTTGAAGACAGCAGCCTCAAAGTGCTGCTGCGCAACGCCTACATCAATCGTGACTATAAAGACGGCAACCCGGACAAAGCCGAATGGGGCCAAGCGGCCATCGGTACTTACTCATCCGGTTTCACCCAAGGCACCGTCGGTGTGGGTGTGGATGCCTTCGGTCTGTACGCACTGCGTCTGGACGGCGGCAAAGGCCGCAGCGGCGCCGGTGGTATCGATTTCTTCAAGCAGGGCGACAGCGGCAACGCGGCGGATGACTTGTCCAAGTTCGGTGGCGCGGTCAAATTCCGTATCTCCAGCACCGTCCTGACCTACGGTGACCAGATGCCGGCCCTGCCGGTGCTGAACTACGACAACTCCCGCCTGCTGCCGGAAAGCTATACCGGCACCTTGATCACCTCCAAAGAGATCAAAGGCCTGGAGCTGAACGCCGGTCGCTTCACCGCTGAATCGCGCAAAAGCGCTGAAGGCCGTGACAGCGGTGGCTTGAAGTCGATCAATGTATTGGGCGGTAGCTACCAGTTCACTGAACAGTTCAAGGCAGCGCTGTACGCTTCCGACGTCGAAGACGTACTGAAGAAGCAATACGTGAACGCCAATTACGTGTTCCCGATTGCCAAGGATCAGTCCCTGACCCTGGACTTCAACGGCTATCGCACCAAGCTGGACAACTCCTACGTCCGGGAAAACGGTGTCACCGGCGACGACAACAAAATCTGGAGCCTGGCAGCGACCTTTGCCACCGGCCCGCACTCGTTCACCCTCGCCCACCAGCGCAGCACCGGCGACAGCAACCTGGGTTATGCCTACGGTGGCTATCAGCGCGGCCAGAACCGCGTCGGCGACGGCGGCAACACCATTTACCTGGCGAACTCCTACTGGTCCGACTTCAACGCCGAAGACGAACGCAGCTGGCAGCTGGGTTACGGTCTGGACTTCGGCGCCTTCGGCGTTCCGGGCCTGAGCTACAACGTGGCCTACGTGCGCGGCGACAACATCACCACTTCCACCAGTGAAGGCGGCACCGAGCGCGAGATCTTCAACCAGTTCAAGTACGTCGTGCAGAGTGGCCCGGCCAAAGACCTGAGCGTGAAGGTACGCAGCTCGATCCTGCGTGTGTCGCAGAAATCCAGCGAGTACAACGTCAGCGGCAACGAACTGCGCGTATTCGTGGATTACCCGATCAACATCTTCTGATGATCGGCTGAGTTGTTCAGACTCGATAAAAACCCTGACTGGTTCGGGGTTTTTTTTGCCTCATAACCATATAAAAACACCGAAAACGGCTGTTTTCGATCGTAAAAAGTCGAATTGAAGCTACTTCATCCTGCGTTTCAAGCAACGCTTGATATGCCTGAAATTCTTTCTCATGGGCCGTCAATCCGGCACCTACTAGATTAGGCCGCTTAATGCAGCGGAGACCTAGTAATGATCGTGTTGAACAGAGAAGTTGGTGAATCGCTACGGCGCGACAAGTATGTCAACGTCCAGGGAGCCGACTTCAACCTCTTCGGTCATTTTTCCGACTTCGTCAGACTGACCAAAAGTTGGGAAAACATGGAGCCGGACAGTTATTACGGCCAAGCCGATGCGGGCATGCGTTTTCGTCGCTACAGCGATTTTGAATACAACCCGGTCACCCGTGACTTGAAGCAATTGGAACACCGCGCCTACGTGCAATCGAAGGCCAACAACAGCTACGTCGGTGGACTGGAGCGGCACTTCCAGGACTTCTCTAATGAGGTCATTAATTCGCCGGTGATGCGCAGCCTGATCGATACGGATTTCGAGGTGTACAAACACGTATTGCCGCCGGAACTGCACGACGCAATTTGGCAATGCCAGATTCATCAGATCCGCATCGAGATCARGCCGGGCAAGCAACTGGAAATCACCCCGGAAGGTATTCATTGCGACGGTTATCCGTTCAGCGGTGTGCATTTCTGGGGTCGCAACAATGTGGACGGGGCGGAGAGCCGTTTGTATTCGGCCCAAGAGGAACAGCTGGCGGCAACGACCTATCTGGAAATCCTCGACACCACCTACTTCCTCGATCGCGAGATGCGTCACTACGTGACACCGGCGCGCAACACCCATGCTCACGAAATGGCCTATCGGCAGATTCTGGCCATTTCCTTCTCGCGGCCCGGGACCGCTTTCGACATTGTTCGCTGAACAGTTCGACCCCATGATGAACATCACCGAGTGCTCTGCACCGGTGATGCTGCGACGCGCGACGGCCAAGGATGCCCAACGCCTGGAGCGCTTCTTTCGGCAATTCGAAGAAGTGTCTTTCTGTGAATGGCAGGACGCCAAATGCCTGCGCGGTGTGCTGGAGCAGAAAACCACCACCGCGTTCCTCGCACTCGATGTCGGTGGCGAAGTGGTCGGCGCGGTGTTGGGCGGCATGCTTGGTAGCCGTGGCACCATCAATCACCTGGCGGTGAGCACGTTGTATCGCAGCCAGGGCGTCGGTCAACGTCTGGTGGAAGCGGCCTCGGCGGACATGAAACGGGTGGGTGTGCTGCGGATGTTCCTGTTCGTCGACGATGCTAACCTTGCCGGCAAACGCTTTTGGAGTGCCCAGGGCTTTTGTGAGCCGCGCGGCGAAACTACCTTTGAGAGGGACCTATGAATGAGACGTCCAGCAGCCAGCCGCTGATGGTCGAGCCCCAGCCCTCGCGCACGTTTGCTGAAGCCAGCCCGGTGGTTGCGGGCTACTTCACGGTGTCGTTTGTGTTCGGTCTGATGGCCGTCAATGCCGGGATGCCCGTGTGGCTGCCGGTCGCGATGTGCCTGTTCGTCTACGCCGGTGCCTCACAGTTCGCCGCCCTGGCGTTGATCTCCAGCGGTGCGTCGCTGACCACCATTATCCTCACCACGTTTCTGATCAATGCGCGGCACATGCTGATGTCGGTCTATATGGCCAAGGCCCTGCAAGCGCTGGGGCTCAGTCGTCTGGAACGCTGGTGTTATGCCGGTGGGCTGACCGATGAATCGTTCGCCTTCCACAGCGTCAAACTGGGCAAGGGCTCGCCGGTCAATGTGCGTTACCTGATCGGCTTCAATCTGTATTGCCACACCTCGTGGGTACTCGGCGGTTTGCTGGGGGCGATCTGCGCGCAGTACGCGGCGCACCTGATCAAATATCAGCTCGACTATGCACTGACCGCGATGATGCTCTACGTGCTGGTATCGCTCTGCAACACCCGCAACAAACTGATCGCCGCACTGGCCGCGGTCGCTTGCATGGGTGCACTGAGCCTGATTGGCAACTCACCCTTCAACGTATTCATCGCCACATTCGTGGGCTGCGGAGTGGGTGTATGCCTGACCAAACGTTCCTGATCCTGGTCGTCGCGCTGATGATGGCCGTGACATTCCTGCCACGCGCGTTGCCGCTGCAGGTGAACACCGATCATTGGCCACCTCTGGTCGCCCGGGCGCTGGAATACCTGCCGGTGGCGATCGTGGCTGCCATCAGCCTCACGCCCCTGTTGATCAAGGATCAGCATGTGCAGCTCGATCGCCCGGAATTTTATGCAGCCATTCCGACGTTGTTATGTGCGTATTTCAGCAAAAATCTCTTTCTCTCCGTTGCGGTGGGAACGGCTGCGTACATTGCGCTCGGCTCGTTCATGTAACGGCAGATCGACCACTTCATTCAAGGCCTGACCCGACAACTCGGGATTATTGATCGCCAGCCGCACTTCGAGGGAGTCCTCGAACCCCGGGAAAATGGTCAGGCCGTTACGCAGGGCCGCCTCACGGGAAACCATGCCCAGTCCGTCCATTTGCGTGATCAACGATAGGGTCAGGGTTTCACTGCAGGAATAGATCATCCGCTTGCCTGACTCGTAGTTGCCAAGGCCTGCGTCGAGAAATCGCAAGAAGCTGTGGGAATACGGACAGTCGTCGGCCGGCCGAACCTGAAATTTATTGCCAAGCAGCACCAGCGGGTCGTTTTCCTGACCGCAATGAGCACCGACCACCTGCACTTGCACATCGGGCAGGGCAATGCTGGGCAACCCCGGCTGTTGCGGCCCGATCAGCACGGCCAGGTCGAAGTCCTCATTCTTCAACTTGCTGAGGTTTTCCATCGACTCGGCGTAGCTGAATTCCAGCTGATAATCAGCAAACACCTCGATGAGGCGTTCGATCATTCGCCGGTTGAAGTCGGCCGAGAGCGTGGTGTTAAGCGCAACCTTGAGCGTGCGCTGCCCGGGCACCTTGAGCGCGGCGACTTTCTCTTCCAGCTGCCGCGTGGCGACCAACACTTTGTCCATGTAGGGCGTGAGCTCCGTGCCCTGTGTGGTCAGGGTCAGCCCCTTGTTGGAGCGACGAAACAACCGAAAACCGAACTGCTCTTCGACCTTGTTCAACTGCGCGGCCAATGCCTGCACGGTCAAAAAGGAATGCTCTGCCGCCGCCGACAACGAGCCGGTCTGCACGATGCGCATGAGGTTGCGTAAGGTTCTGCTATCCATTTGGGTAATGCCCTCTAAAGTGGGCTGGCTATTGTTGTGTACCTTGCCGCCCGGTGGGCGTGGGTCGCGTGCTGGCTATGATCCTGCACCAGAGCATGCTTGTCCCGAGTTTAGTAGCGAAATGATTCTGCGTCCGATGGCTGGAGGCTTGCACAGGATCGAGATTTTTGTTGGAGGGGAGATGATCGGGGTCAAGAAAGTGGCCCGGATGGGGGAGGTGTGGGCGTTTTTTGGCTGCTTGTTTTATCAACGAAACCTTTTCCCAAGGCAAAAAAAAAGCAGCCTGATCAGGCTGCTTTCATGAAAAAGGTGCTTGATATTGTGCTCCCTCAAGCAGGGGAGAAGAGGTCTCACCAGGCGTCGATTTCCAAGTCATCAACGAGGTCCCTCCGCCRACTATTGCCACTTGGAGGCAGTCGGTTTCGCGCTCTCGATTTAATTCTCTGCCCCTATAGTGGGGGTGTCAACGTGTGTGTCGGACCGTATGTCGGCGTCTTTTCAGGCTGCGGAAAAGCCCAACACCGCCGCACCGTTCAATGGCCAGTCGGCATTGAGCTACATGCTTCATCTGGATTCTAACTGGCGTCAATCAACGCTCGTTCTTCCAACCAACTCTCCTGAACAAACTGATCCGTAATCGCATAAATCCCATGCCCAACACCGGATAAGCCGCCGACGTTGCACCGGAAAATGCTTGGTTCCGCTTTGCAGTCATTTCGCTGACTTGCGCCCTGTGCGATCCCGTTCCGATGAACAGAAAGTAGCCAGGTGTATTAGGGCGTGGGTTTATTGCATCACGAGCGGCTTTGAGTGCCAGGAGCAGTTGATTGCCGTCGTCGGAGGGAATCGCGTGCTGCACTTCGTCGATGATCAGCACCAAATCTGTTTTCGCTTGGTCGACCACCTCTTTTTATGGATACGCCATAATTATTGGCCAGCCATAATTTAGCATAAAGGTTAAGATCTGGCCTGAGTGCGGACTCATTACACCACGTCACTAATGATGTTCCCGCCCCCACCTTTATCCCCCCTAACCAACCTCCTACATTGAGCTCCACCCACCTACCCATTCATCCCGAAGGGCAGGTCACTGGAGACTCATCATGCCTTTTGTCAGCGTACGCATTACCCGCGATGGTGTTACCTCGGAGCAGAAAGCTCAGGTGATCGCCGAAATCACTGAAACCCTGGAACGCGTCCTCAACAAACGCCCGGACCTGACCCACATCGTGATCGAGGAAGTCGACACCGATAACTGGGGCTATGCCGGTATCACCACCACCCAGTACCGCAAGCAACTGGCTGAGGCGGAGGGGCAGTCATGACCGCCTCCGTCACCATCGATTTCATTTCCGATGTGGTGTGCCCGTGGTGCGCCTTGGGTGCAACGGCGCTGGAGCAAGCGATCGAGAACATGGCGGGTGAAGTCTCGGTCGAGCTGACTTTCAAGCCTTTCGAACTGAACCCCGACATGCCGGCCGAAGGCGAGAACGCGGTTGCGCACTTGATGCGCAAGTATGGGCGCAGCGCCGAGGACGTCGCCGCCGGTAAAGCGATGCAGATCGCTCGTGGCGAGGCCATCGGGTTCAAGTTCGATCTGGAGAAGCGCACCCACTTCCATAACACCTTCGATGCTCACCGATTGCTGTTGTGGGCGTTGCAGGAAGGGCGTCAGGTCGCACTCAAGAAAGCCCTGCTGCGTGCTTATTTCACCGACGGCCAGAACCCGAACGATCGCGAGACGCTGGTTCGGCTGGCGGCGCAAGTGGGATTGGATGCGGCGAGTGCGCGTGAGGTGTTGGTGTCCGGAGCGTTTGCCCAGGAAGTGCGTGAGCTTGAAGTGTTTTACCGCGAGCGCGGCATTAATTCGGTACCGGCCATGGTGCTGAACGGCCGTCACCTGGTGTCCGGTTCGCAATCGGTCGAGTACTACGAACAGATGTTGAGACAAATGGCGCAGGCGCCTGTTGAAGCCTGATTAATCACTTTTTCAAACCATCATTTATGAGTAGAGGTTCATCATGAGCAATTCGAAAAAAGTCATCGTAATTACTGGCGCCTCCCAAGGTCTCGGCGCAGGCATGGTCAAGGCTTTCCGTGATCTCGATTACAAGGTTGTCGCCACCTCGCGTTCGATCAAACCGTCCACCGACCCGGACATCCTTACCGTGGCGGGCGACATCGGCGACCCGGCGGTCGCTCAGCAAGTCATTCGTGAAGCGATCGCACGTTTTGGCCGCATCGACACCCTGGTCAACAACGCCGGGATCTTCGTCGCCAAGCCGTTCACTGCTTACACCCCTGAAGACTATGCCGCGGTGCTGTCGGTGAACTTGAATGGTTTCTTCTACATCACCCAACTTGCGATCACCGAGATGGAGAAGCAGGGCAAAGGCCACGTCGTCAACATCACCACCAGCCTGGTGGACCACGCCATTGACGGTGTGCCATCGGTACTGGCTTCGTTGACCAAAGGTGGCTTGAACGCGGCGACCAAATCACTGGCCATCGAGTACGCCAAGCGCGGGATTCGAGTGAATGCGGTTAGCCCCGGCATCATCAAAACGCCGATGCACGGAGAGGAAACCCATGAAGCGCTGGGGAGTTTGCATCCGGTTGGGCACATGGGCGAGATCAGCGATATTGCTCAGGCTGTTGTGTATCTGGACAGCGCCAACTTTGTCACCGGGGAAATTCTGCACGTTGATGGCGGGCAGAGTGCGGGTCACTAAGACCTGTTTTCTAAACATCAGAAACAACAAAGCCCTCGCGTTTTTGCGAGGGCTTTGTTTTGTATGGTGCACGCTTTACCAGCACGTGCATCATCCGAAGATCGTCCCTTAGCCAACCCGCCAAGTCTGATAACTCCAGGTACTGAGCGGTGCGTCATTGCGCCCGAAAAGTCTAAATCCATCCTGTTGTTTCTACGATGGTTAAGAGTTCATTTGCTGAAGTCGTGCTGCAGCCGGCTCTGGCATGGCCGCCAGGGAACTAAACTATTTATATCTCTATAGAAGATGTCTCTACAGAGGTAAGGAGGTGTCAAATGGCCATTCGTGATACCTATCAGGAAATTGAACAGACCCTGGGTCTGGTTCCGGAGTGGATCAAGCAGATGCCGGAAGGCGGCGCGATCGGATTCTGGGGCGTAGCCCGGGATTTCTGGCTGGCAGATACCAAGATTCCTAATAAGTACAAGGAGTTGATAGGTCTGGCGGTATCCGGGGCGACCCGTTGCAAGTATTGCGCTCTGTTCCATACCGAAGCCGCGCGCCTGTTTGGCGCGAGCGACGAGGAAATTTCCGAAGCCAGCTTTATGGGCTCGCTGACCATGATGGGCAGCACCTTTATTAACGCCCAGCAGATCGACTACGAGCAGTTCCGGCAGGAAACGCTGAGTATCGTCCGGTATGTCAAAGATCACTCGCAACCCAAAGCCGCATAAGCCGTTGCGAGAACCTGCCCTTCGCCAGCTGACGAAGGATAAGTTGATTGCAATCACCAGCGGTGGTCCCAGGACCACCGCTCGGTGGCAAGCGGCTGTGCTGCGAGCCATCAGCGAACTCATGCAATCCAGCGATACCGCCCGCGAAGAAAACCAGGACCTGCGCATCCCCTTTGCCAAAGCACTCCATGACCTCTATGCGGGACAGAAGTCCGACGCCGAGTTGACGGAAATGGTGTTGCTGATGCTGGAAGTGGAAACCGCCCCTTTTATTGGCAAAGAGCCCCAGCCAGGAGCGGTATCTGGGGACAATGACCTCTGAGAAGTGGAAAAGGGGCAACGTTATTTTCCCAAATGGAAATCGTCGTATCCCTGGTTTGAGCAAAAAAGTCCCGCACGATTTGAGCTTGCTGACAACGTCAACCTATAGTGCTGTGCTGGAGCTACGAAGGATGCTTCAGGCTGATGATTTCGTTTCTTCCCAGGATGGATATTTACCCAATGCTCAAGTTCAATGCTCATCTCGGCTTCCAATTCAATGAATTGCCTTTTCTGCAACGCATCGAAGCAGCCGCCGCAGCTGGTTTTCGGGCGGTGGAGTTCCCATCACCCTATGAGTTCGACGCGAGTCTCTTGGCCGACCATCTGGCTCAATACAGTCTGCCATTGATTCAATTCGCTGCACCGGCTGGTGTTACCAAAGGCATCGCTGCCTTGCAGGGCATGGAGGAAGAGTTTCGCAACGGTTTGCTCCGGGCCGCCAGCTATGCAAAGGCGCTGGCATGTTCGGATGTCCACATTATGTCTGGTGTTACGACGCAGGATGACGCAGGGCGTGTCTTCGGGAGCAACCTGGAGTATGCCGTCAAGTACTTCGAGGATCAGGGTTTGCGGCCGCTTATCGAAGTAATCTGTGCGCAGGAGATGCCGGGCTATTACATGGCTGACTTCAGCAAGGCGCAACAAGTGCTGGAAACCTTCCCGAGTGTCGGGCTGATCCTCGATCTTTACCATGCCCAGCTTCTGACCGGAGACGCAGCAGATGTTCTGGCTCGGTTTTACGACAGAACAGTTCATGTGCAAATTGCCGACTGCCCGGGGCGCCACGAGCCGGGAACGGGGAGCATCGACTTTGCAGCCTTGTTCGCAGCGCTGGAGCAGCGTGGCTACACAGGATGGATCGGGTGTGAATACCGGCCTTCCGGTTCTACCGTGGCGAGTCTTGACTGGATTAGGCAGTTAAGTGCTTAGCGCTGAAGTGAAATTGTGATGGGGCGGCGTGCAGGTAGATTTGGCGCAGGGGAGGGTTAAGACGGTATCTACAAGGGCTGCCTCTCTAGATGCCAGAAACAACAAAGCCCTCGTATTTCTACGAGGGCTTTGTTTTGTATGGTGCCGGCACCAGGAATCGAACCCGGGACCTACTGATTACAAGTCAGTTGCTCTACCATCTGAGCTATACCGGCGTGTCAGGGCGACGATTATAGCGATTGGGTTGGTTCTGTAAACCCCTGAATTCAGACTATTTTTGCGCAGGCTTTCGGTCAGGCGCGATGCAGTACTTTCTTGAGTTTCTGCAGGGTGCGCCAGGCTCGGCTGTTTTGCATCGCCCGCAGTTGCGCTTCGGCGTGTTCAGCGCGTTGCAGGGCGGCGGGGAGGTGGTTTTCGGTGTTGGTGACGGGGTGGCTGGATTGATGGCCTCTGCAGAACGTCACGGTCGAAGATTTTTCTTGTTCATGGCCGCACTGTCGGCGCCCTCGTATGCGTGTATAGCAAGGGGCATTGCCAGGCGCAATTTTTCGCCGTGGTGTCCGGAATTCGGCGGTTATGTCGTTTTGATTGAATGCTTATGCACAACGGGCTGGCGGAATCTGCTTGATCATTGCGCTTTTGTGGACTCGTTCTCATTTGTCCGCAAATGCCTGTTTTACGGGTTTTTTATTTTTGTGAACAAAAAATGACCAGTAGTGTTTTGGGCGTAAAACAGCGTGGATATTGGATCCACGATAATTCCATCAACAGAGTTATCCACAGGCTGTGACTGTTTAAGGGCGCTCTGCCAGAAGCAGGAAATTGCGCGGTGTGAGTGGGGATTCGCAGAAGGTGCCGAGACGAACGACATAACCCTGCTCAATGAGGAAAAGTGCCCGATCGAGTACCAGCCACAGCTCCAGAGGCCGTCGGAAAAGGCCTCGCAGCAGCTCCAGGTTGCGCACTTCGGCCAGTCGCTGCCAACCGGCGGCTTCCAGTTCGGTCCAATCTGGCGTGCCGACTGTGGATAAGTCTTTGAGTGCGGCCAGATCGCGGCAGTAATCGGAGAAGGGTTTGTCCAGCCAGGCGCTGGGCAGGGAAGGGGTGGGCAGGTATTCGTCGACACCGCGAAGTTGCCGTTGCAGCAGGTCGAACCCCAGGCGCCGGGCCATGGAGGTGTCGCGCTGGCGTCGGACGCGAGCGCCGGCGGTGACGGTTTCGCTCATCGGCAGCGCAAGATCATCGAGGGAAAGGTGTAGGTCGGAGCGCTCGGCCGCACAGGAAAGTGGCCGATAGGTGTTCAGACTGATCCGGTTGTAACAGCACGGTGCGATAGCCAGTTGTTTGCACCCGGCGGCACTGGCGAGCTGGATCAGCCGCACATGCAGATCCCCGCAGGCGTGCAGCGCTACGGGCGTGTGATCGGCATTCAATAAAGAGGCTGCGCCAGGCGCGAGTACATCCTGTTCGACATGCAGCGCATGCATTTGATGGCGCTGGCTGAGTGCCTCGCCGCTGGCGACCAACGCCGGGTCGTATTCCAGGCAGGTCAGTTGTTGACCGGTTTGCAGCAGGCGTCGCCCCAAATGGCCCTTGCCCGAACACCAGTCCAGCCAATGCGTCGGTGCACGGGCAAACTGCAAGCAGCCGGCGAACGCTTCAATCTGCTGCCACTTGCGCCCCGGCACATCCACATTCAACCGATGGCCCGCCGCTTCGAGTGCACGAGCTGGCAATTCGCCCACCGCACTCAGCTCAAGAGACATCGCCGCCAATGAAGCAAACGGCTCCGGTGCATCGAGCCAGCCAGGCTGGTTATGACTGTTTTCCGCATCTTCCAGCGACCGCCCGCGTAGCCACAACGCCAGTTCCGGGTAGGACGCTTCCCAGGGTAGTTGCAGATGGGTAAACGGTCGGGGCTTCCACAGCGCCTGATGCTCGATCAGAAAAGCATCCAGCGCAGCGAAGCGGGCGAGCAGGGTCTCGCCCGTCAGCACGCAGGCATCAACGCCCTTGGCAGGCATCGACGCGCAACCAGCGCTCCAGCAGCTTGAAGCCGCGCACCAGCACGTAAGCCATCAGCAGATAGAACATGCCCGCGGCGAAGAAGATCTCCACCGGCAGGTAGGTGCGAGCAATGATGGTGCGGGCCATGCCGGTCAGTTCCAGCAGGGTCACGGTACTGGCCAGGGCACTGGCCTTGAGCATCAGGATCACTTCGTTGCTGTACGCCGGCAGGCCGATACGCGCAGCACGTGGCAGCATGATGTAGAACAACGCCTTGGCCCGGGACATGCCCAGCGCCCGCGCCGCTTCGATCTCGCCCGGTGGAATCGCCTGGATCGCGCCACGCAGGATCTCGGCGATGTAGGCCGCGGTGTGCAAGGTCATGGTCGCGGTGGCGCACCAGAACGGATCGCGCAGGTACGGCCACATCGAGCTGTTACGCACCGCATCGAACTGCGCCAGGCCGTAGTAGACCAGGAACAGCTGAACCAGCAACGGCGTGCCACGGAAAAAGAAGATGTAGCCGTAGGGGAATGCCCGCACATACCAGAGTCGCGATGAGCGAGCGATGCCCAGCGGAATTGCCAGCAGCAACCCGGCAATCACGGCGATGGCCACCAGTTCCAGGGTCAGCGTCGCGCCCTGAGCCAGTTTTGGCAGCCACTTGATGATGACTTCCCAATTCATTGGGTGCTCCTCGCGAAGCCGCGAGCGGCACGTCGTTCCATAAAGTGCATGCCGGTCATGGCCAGAATGGTCAGGCTCAGGTACATGAAGGCAGCCACCATATAGAAGGTGAACGGTTGCTTGGATACGGTCACGCCGATTTGCGCGTGACGCATGATTTCTTCAAGGCCGATGACCGATACCAGCGCAGTGTCTTTCATCAGAATCATGAACAGATTGCCCAGGCCCGGCAGGGCGATGCGCCACATCTGCGGCATGATCAACTTGGTGAAGATGCGGAATTTCGACAGGCCCAGGGCCACACCGGCTTCACGGTGACCTTTGGGAATCGCCAGAATCGCCCCGCGAAACACTTCCGTGGCATAGGCGCCGAAACACAGCCCCAGCGCAATCACGCCGGCGGCAAAGGCGTTGAGTTCGAGCTCGGGGTTGCCGAAGAACTCACCCAGCGCACGCATCAGGTTGACTGTGCCGAAGTAGATCAACAGCACCCAGAGCAATTCGGGGATGCCGCGAACCAGCGTTGAATAAGTGCCGCCAAGCCATTGCAACGGCTTGTACGGGGAAGTCTTGGCCAAGGCGCCGAGCAGACCGAGCACCAGCCCCAGGCACAAGGCCGAGAGTGCCAGTTTCACAGTCATCAGTGCGCCAGCGGCGAGCGCCGGGCCGAATCCGTAGAGGTCGATAATCATGGATTTCTTTTCAAATCGCGGCAGGCAATGCCAAGGACTGGCGCCGTCAGCGAACGGCGCCGGTCGGGCAGGTCAGAATCAATAGATGCTGAACGGGAAGTACTTGTCGTTGATCTTCTTGTAGGTGCCGTCAGCAACGATTTCTTTCAGCGMAGCGTTCAGCTTCTCGCGGATCGGGTCGTTCTTGCGAACGGCGATACCGATCTTGTCGCTTTCTTCAACCGGGTCACCCTTGAATTCGTAAGGACGGCCGGCGTCGCTTTTCAGCCATTCATAGTTGACGTACTTGTCGGCCAGGATGCCGTCCAGACGACCGGAAGTCAGGTCCAGGTAAGCGTTTTCCTGGGTGTCGTAGAGTTTGACTTCGACGCCTTCCATGTTGTCTTCCAGCCAGGTGCCGGCCAGGGTCGCGCGTTGGGCCCCGATCACCTTGCCTTGCAGCGAAGCCTTGTCGGTCTTGAAGTCGACGTCTTTTTTGGCAATGAACTGCAGTTTGTTGGAGTAGTACGGTGCGGTGAAGTCCACCGCTTGCTTGCGCTCATCGGTGATCGACATCGAGGAGATCAGGAAGTCGAACTTCTTGGCGTTCAGGGCCGGGATGATGCCGTCCCAATCGGAGGTGACCACGGTGCACTCGACTTTCATCTTGGCGCACAAGGCGTCGCCGATGTCTTTGTCGAAGCCGACGACATTGCCACTGGCATCTTTATTGTTGAACGGCGGGTAGGCCGCTTCGATGCCCATCTTCAAGGTCTCGGCGGCGGCACCGGCGCTGAAGGCCAGGGTGACGGCCGCAGCCAGGAAGATCTTTTTGAAGTTCTGCATGCGGGTAGCTCCGTTAGCGGTTGCTGGACATGAATTGTTTGCAGCGCGCCGAAAGCGGGTTTTCGAACACCTGCTGCGGCGATCCTTGTTCTTCTACCAAGCCTTGGTGGAGGAACACCACTTCGCTGGAAACCTGACGGGCGAAGCCCATTTCATGGGTCACGAGCAGCATGGTGCGGCCTTCTTCGGCCAGCGCGCGGATGACATTAAGTACTTCCTGGACCATTTCCGGGTCAAGGGCGGAGGTGGGTTCGTCGAACAGGATCACCTTGGGTTGCATCGCCAAAGTGCGGGCGATGGCTGCACGTTGCTGCTGGCCGCCGGAGAGTTGTGCGGGGTAGGCGTGGCGCTTGTCAGCGATGCCGACCTTGGCCAGCAGGGCTTCGGCGACTTCGATGGCCTCGGCCTTGCTCTGACCGAGTACGCGGCGCGGGGCCTCGATGATGTTGTCGAGCACGGTCATGTGCGGCCAGAGATTAAAGTTTTGAAACACAAAACCGATCTCGCTGCGCAGGCGATTGATCTGCTTGCCGTCGGCAGCGACCAGTTCGCCGTTCTTGGCGGGCTTGAGCTTGAGTTCTTCGCCAGCTACCAGGATCTGGCCCTGGTGCGGGTTTTCCAGCAAGTTGATGCAACGCAGGAACGTGGACTTGCCGGAACCGGAGGAGCCCAGGATCGAGATCACGTCGCCGTCGCGGGCGGTCAGCGAGATGCCTTTGAGCACCTCAAGCTGTCCGTAGCGTTTGTGCAAGTTGCGGATTTCAAGCGCGGGCGTGGCCTCAGCCATGTGCGTTCCTCATAGTGTGTTGCGCTCCTGCTGTTGGTCGCCTTCCTGGCGAGGCGGCCAAGCTAGCATAGCGTTCGAATGGCAGCCAACAGCGCTCGGGACGGTAAACGGATGGCGTGTGGCAGGTTGTCGCATCGGTACAGCAGACTGTCGCGCTGCTATCAACCGAACAGCCGTTTGAACCCGATGTGGTCCGGCTGTCCCGTAAAAAAAGGCGCGATGTTGCCAGCTTTGGCGGGGTGTTGGAAGCGCTAACCGGCCAAACGTTCCTGATCTGCACTTTTATTGTGCGCGCCTGCCTTTTTGGGTGTGTTTCCGGTGCATGGATTCGTTCCTGAAGTGGGTGGCAAGGTAACGCTCTGGCTAAATGCCATTAATCTCAATGACTTGCGATAAGCGCTCCATCGGCGCACAGGCCGCGTATACCGGGGGCGTGAAACATTTTGGCGCAATTATTGCGTGCAGAATAAGGAACACTCTGTTGGATTCTTTTTACGAGAAGGGATTTTCAGGCAGGGTGGACTGAATCGATTTCCAGGCAAAGGTAGTTTCAATGAGCAGTACGCAAAGCTCCAATGGCCTCGAACAGGGGCTCAAACCGCGTCATGTGACCATGCTGTCGATCGCCGGGGTTATCGGTGCCGGCCTGTTCGTCGGCTCCGGCCACGCCATCGCCGCTGCAGGCCCGGCCGTGTTGTTGGCCTACGCTGCCGCCGGTGCGCTGGTGGTTCTGGTCATGCGCATGCTCGGCGAGATGGCCGTTGCATCGCCAGATACAGGCTCCTTCTCGACGTATGCCGATCGTGCGATCGGTCACTGGGCCGGTTTCACCATCGGCTGGCTCTACTGGTGGTTCTGGGTTTTGGTCATCCCGCTGGAAGCTAACGCTGCGGCGACCATTCTGCATGCCTGGTTCCCGAACGTGGCGATCTGGGCCTTCACCTTGGTCATCACGTTACTGCTGACGGTGACCAACCTGTTCAGCGTGAAGAACTATGGCGAGTTCGAGTTCTGGTTCGCCCTGGTCAAAGTCGTGGCGATCATCGGCTTTATCGGTCTGGGCATTCTGGCGATCTTCGGCCTCCTGCCCACCAGCCAGGTCAGCGGTGTGTCGCACCTGTTTGACACTCAAGGCTTCCTGCCAAACGGCATGGGCGCGGTGCTCGGCGCCATTCTGACCACCATGTTTTCCTTCATGGGCACCGAGATCGTGACCATTGCGGCCGCGGAATCGAAGAACCCTGGCCAGCAGATCTCCAAGGCCACCAACTCGGTCATCTGGCGGATTGGCTTGTTCTACCTCGTCTCCATTTTCATCGTTGTGGCCTTGGTGCCGTGGAACGACCCGATTCTGGCCAGCGTCGGTTCCTACCAGACCGTGCTGGAGCGCATGGGGATCCCGAATGCCAAGCTGATCGTTGATATCGTGGTTCTGGTCGCGGTCACCAGCTGCCTGAACTCCGCGCTCTACACCGCTTCGCGGATGATGTTCTCGCTGGGCAAACGCGGCGACGCGCCGGCCGTTTCCCAGCGCACCAATAGCAGCGGCACACCTTACTGGGCCGTGATGCTGTCGACCGCT
This sequence comes from Pseudomonas sp. 05N433, assembly GCF_056396925.1. Taxonomy (NCBI): domain Bacteria; kingdom Pseudomonadati; phylum Pseudomonadota; class Gammaproteobacteria; order Pseudomonadales; family Pseudomonadaceae; genus Pseudomonas; species Pseudomonas sp. 05N433. The sequence goes on from NZ_JBFTML010000005.1 coordinate 107,415, forward strand.
GCGGCATTCCTTGCAGTCTTCGCCAACTACGTGGCCCCGGCTGCCGTGTTCGAATTCCTGCTGGCCAGCTCTGGCGCCATCGCGTTGCTGGTGTACCTGGTGATCGCATTTTCGCAACTGCGTATGCGCAAACAGCGCATGGCTCGTGGTGAAAAAATCGCCTTCAGCATGTGGCTGTTCCCGGGTCTGACCTACGCGGTGATCGTATTCATCATCGCCGCCCTGACCATCATGCTGTTCCAGGAAGCGCATCGCGTGGAGATCCTCGCGACGGGTCTGCTGAGCGTGTTGGTGGTGGCTGCCGGTTTGTTTGTGGCGCGTCGTCGCAAGCTGCAGAAACTGGGCGCTGTGGTGCTGAGCTGATCCGTACCGCGTAACGCAAAACGGCCGCTGTCAGTGATGACACGCGGCCGTTTTCAGTTCTGAAGAGGAGGAGTGTTTACTCGCCCTTTTCTTCCTGCGCATCCAGCGACTGACGATAACTGTCCAGCGCATCACCAAAGTCAGTGATGAATTGCGGATCGGTCAGCCAGGCCTGGGCGGTATCGCGGTCCATGCCATCGGCCCACATGCGGTAGTCGATCAGCATGTCGGCGGCCAGGTGTGTGGCGGCCATGGCTTCGTTGTCGGCGTTTTCCATGTCCAGCAGTTCTGGATGGTCGCTGATAATCCCGGCAAGGTTCGACAGCAGGGTCAGCAGCATGTCGTTGCGGCTGGTGGCTTCGGCGTCACGCATTTTGCTGAACATCGCCAGGGTGTATTCCGGGATCGGCTCGCCGATCTCACCCAGGTCATCATTCAGATCGGCAGGCTTTCTGCCGACCATGCGGATTTGTTTGGCTTTGGCTTTTGCGCGTTTGGCGCGTTTCTGTTGCTTATTCAGGGATGCCATGGGAACTCAGTGGGTTTTCTGTTGGGTTTGGGCCGCGATGGCGTCGGACGCCGCCACGTAATCAGCCTGGAAGGCCGGCGATTCGATCCACGCCAGTGCACCGGCCTCGTCGGTCTCGGTGGACCATTGGCGGTATTCGATCAGCGCCGCGAGGATGAAGTCCATCGCGCCTTCTTCGCCTTCCTGTTCGTACACCAGCTCCAGCAGCGGGTCTTCAAGGAAGGCTGTGCACATTGCCTGCTGGCTGGACTTTTCGGCGTCGATCATTTTTTTGAACAATTCGGTCAGGTCCACCGATTCGAAGTCGATGCGATCGTCGTTCGGGTCCAGCTCGACCGGCGCGGCGACCCGCTGGGTGCGGTTCTGCTTGGCCTTGGCTTTGGCGCGGGAGGCGCGTTTGTTCTGCTTGTTGGCGGAGGCCATGGGCGTCATTCCGTAATTCGTTGAGAGGGTGCATCAATCAGTTGCGTGGCACTCGCCGCCCGGGTGTATCGGGGGCCAGCTCGCCGGTCTGCAGCCAGGACAATGCAATGGGCCATAGTGTGGCTTGGTATGCGCTGCGAAAAAAGGCGAAATGTCCGACTTCTTCTTCGCCGATGTCCTCAGGTGTGATTCTCAGGTGGGTATTTGTACTGCCGGTGAAGTAGCCAAGCAGGCGTTCTATGGCTGGAATCGTGCCGTAGGGATCGTCGCTGAGGCTGATGGCCAGGGTTTGTGCGCTGACGTTGGCGAAGGGCAGTCGACCGGTTCTGGCGTGGATGAGGCGACCGCTGGGGCGTTTCTCATATCGGTTGCTGGGCGTGCTCCAGTCGCGAACCACGCCGGCGGGGGTGTCTTCGAGCCAACCCAGGCGTTTGCCGGGGAAGTAGCCGCAAAGCATCGTCATCAACGGCATCACCACGTGCCACTTGGCGAACATCCGCCAGCGATGAGCGGGGGCGTAGTCGCGCCAGTAAGCGAACTGCGCGCCCACTGTCACCAGGCGTCGGATCAAATGCCCGGAGGCCCCCAGCCCCGCAGCACAGCCGCCGAAGCTGTGGCCGACGACATTGATGGGTTGTCCTGCAAACTCGCGTTGCGCTCTTTGCAGCATCGCCTCGAAATCCAGCGCGCCCCAGTCGGACCATGAGGCCTCGAGCCCTTTCAGTGATGCGGGACGCGACTCGCCGATGCCACGGTAGTCATAAGTGATCACGTCAAAGCCGTTGGCGAACAGGTAATCGGCGAAGCGCGAATAGTGTCGGCAACGGACAGAGGTGGCAGCGTTGACGATAACCACCGGGCGAGTTGGGTCTTGATGGGGGTGTCGCCAGGTGAAGCCGCCAAGGAGGAAGCCATCGGCGGCGGGCTCCCTGAAGGATTCGCCAGGTGTGCGGGTGGGCAACGGCAACTCGAGTTGCGTCGGGGCCAGTGAGGGCATGTCCTGTAAGTTCATCGGCTTTGAACCTTTGCGACGAGTTACTCACCATAGTCGTCATGCCGTTTATGAACAATCTGCCCGCGCTTATCGGGGGCGCTTGAGTAACCGCTCCTCAAGCATCCCGTTCCCTATCCGGTTCTGCATGAGGTTCCTCCTTGCTCAGGACTGCATTGGGCAGGCCGAGAAACTAGAGCAGCACCGGATCCCGGATGAAATCCCGAGGGCTGGCGTTCATTTGCTGGATGTTGATGGCGGCTTCCTGTTTGACGGGAGACTGGTCGCGACTCGCCAGCAGGCGCTCGTAGTAGAGGGTGTTGATCTGACGCTCGAGGGCGCGACTTGACCAGTTCTGGAGCGCTGATTCGTTCATGTACCAGTGGCGAGCGTTGTCGTTGTCGACTCGCAGCAGCCTGCGGTAGTGGGTCCAGCTCAATTCGTGACGCAGCGCGTCACGAATCGGGAATGCTTGATAGAACTGGCGCATGTAACGGAGATTAGAGGCGTCGAAGCCTTTCCCAAACTCCGCTGTCAGTGTATGCGCCAGTGTCGACAGCAGCTGCTTGCCATAAGCCGCCCGCCGAGCGCCTTCCTGTTCGAATTCCACAATATGCCGGCCGATCTGCCAACAGGTTTGCACCTGAACGGTATCGACCGCTCGCAGCACCTTTTGGCGCGCTTCACGGATCAGCTCGCCCAGACTGCCGAGCAGTGAAACCATTTGTGGATCTTGAGTGTTATCGGGTTTGAGGTGGCTCATGACATCTTCCGCAGCTGGAGGGAACAGGCGCAAGAGGATGGCAGGAGAGCGATAGTCGACGATGCCGGGCGCTGCTGGTAAATCGGAAGGAAATACCGGATTCGTCTTGCAGGACACCACCGACTACAGCTCGTACTTGAGGAGCAGATCGTGTAGTCCGATTCGCAGTGAGCTCAATTCCGAATCGATCTAAAACTTGAGTATTCGGCGATAAATCTAAAAGGAGTAACGAGTGGGTTCTACGTAACCCGGGAGTCGCCATCATGAAGTACGTCCATTCATTCATGCTGCCCATCGCCGCTGTCGGCGTACTGCTGTTGCCAGTCGCGCTTAACGCCGCCAGCCTTGAGCCAATTGACAGCTCGGCCGTGCAAGTCCAGCAGCAACAACAAAACGGGATTACCTACCTGTCCGGGGGGATTGGAGAGGACGAGGCTAAAGCCATTCAGCAAACCAAGGGCTACAACCTGCACATGACATTCTCCACCGGGCCTCAGGACGAATACGTTCCCGATGTGGATCTGGTTATTCAGAAAGCCGCAGGGCAGACCGTGCTGACACTGAGTGAGGCTGGGCCGTTGGTTTACGTTCAGCTGCCTGCCGGCAAGTACACCGTTATCGCCACGCATAAAGGTGAGGTGCGGCGTGATACGGCGGATGTGGGCAGTGGTGCCGCTCGCAATCTGGTTTTCCACTGGGGCGGTCAAAACTAGTCAGGAGAGGTGGCTTGCGTGATGTCCGATTAAATCGCAGGCATAAAAAAACCCTGAATCTTGCGATTCAGGGTTTTCGGTATTTGGTGCCCAGAGACGGAATCGAACCGCCGACACGGGGATTTTCAATCCCCTGCTCTACCGACTGAGCTATCTGGGCAACGGGGCGCATTAAACGGGTTTTTCAGGGGGTCGTCAAGCAAGTTTTCAAAAAATATTTAATTATTACCGTCGCTTACGTGCCGACCCCGAATTTTGATCAATTATTGAGCAGGTGGAACGTAGCCTTCAGCCTTGGCGTATTCCTCGCCGGAAAAGTATTTGTCCATCTCACCCTGAAGGTATTTGCGGTCTTCGGCGTTCATCATGTTCAGGCGTTTTTCGTTGATCAGCAGGGTCTGGTGTTTCTGCCAGTCGGCCCAGGCCTTGGCCGAGACGTGGTCAAAAATGTCCTGACCTTTTGCACCCGGGAATGGAGCGCGCTCCAGGGCGGGCAGTTCTTCTTTGTACTTGCGGCACATGATGGTGCGGGTCATGACGACTCTCCTGCGTTCAATACGGCGGCCGCGCGCTCGAGCAAGGTTTTGACCGGGGCGGCAAGGCCCAGGCGCGGCGGGGTGGCGAGGTTATACCAGAGCCAGTCGGCCTCGGCCACGTGATGGCCGGCCTCCTGGACCTGCACCAGCCAGGGTTCGATGGATAATTGAAAGTGACTGAAGGTGTGCACCAGGCTCGGCAGTGCCTGCTGGCTGCCCAGTTCCAGCGAGTGCTGCGAAGCCAGATGTTGCAGGTCGTCGAGGTCATCGAGTTCCGGCAGGCTCCAGAGACCGCCCCACAGGCCCGTGGAAGGGCGTCGGTAAAGCAGAATCGCGCCGTCGCCGTTGGCGAGCATCGGCATCAGCGTGCGCTTCTGTGGCACCGCTTTGCGTGGCTTGGGGATCGGGTAGCGGGTTTCCAGGCCGAGCATGTGTGCTTCGCAGCCCTTTTTCAGTGGGCAGAGCAGGCAGCTCGGCTTGCTGCGGGTGCAGAGCGTGGCGCCCAGATCCATCATCGCCTGGGTGTAGGCGTTGACCCGATCATGCGGCGTGAAGCGCTCAGCGTTCGCCCACAGCTGTTTGGCGACCTTCGGCTCGCCCGGATAACCCTCTTGCGCAGTAAAGCGCGCCAGGACCCGTTTGACGTTGCCGTCGAGGATCGGCGCGCGGATACCCATGCTCAGGCTGGCAATCGCCCCGGCGGTGGACAGGCCGATACCCGGCAGCTCGGTGAGTTTTTCCACATCACGTGGAAACTCGCCGCTATATTCGGCGACCACAATCTTCGCGGTCTTTTGCAGGTTGCGCGCGCGAGTGTAGTAACCGAGGCCGGTCCACAGGTGCAGTACTTCGTCTTCCGGTGCTGCGGCCAAGGCTTCGACGGTTGGCAGCGAGGCCATGAACCGGTCGAAGTAGTTCAGCACCGTGCTGACCTGGGTCTGCTGCAACATGATTTCCGAGACCCACACCCGATAAGGGGTGATGCCCTGTTGCCAAGGCAAATCGTGGCGGCCATGGCGGTCGTACCAATCCAGCACGGCCGTTGAAAACTGCTCGGCTCTCATCGCTTGAACAGCCCCTTGAGCGCGTTTTTCAGTTCCGGGCTGACTTTATCGCCAAGCTTCTCGTCGATTTTTTCGCTGATGCGCTCGCCGGCCAGTTTGCTGGCGACCTGGCTCATGCGTTCGCTGTCGAGGCGGCAAGCCTTGGCGCCCAGCTCCAGCGGGCCACGGCAGCGCAGCGGCCATTCGATGCCGACGTATTTCTCGCCGACCTGACAGGCCGGGTCCGGCATGTCGCTCTTGTCGCCTTCGACGATGATGCCCAGGCGGTAATCCATGCCCAGCACCCGCAGGTCGATGTCGCCGTTACCGTTCACGGTCATGCCTGGGACGCGCACTTTCAGGTCCGGGTTATTGGCCACGCCGTTGCGCAAAGTCAGGTTGCCCTTGAGCTCCTCGAAGGGCGTGTCCTTGCCCCGTGGTTCGCCACTGAGGGTTTTGCGATTCAGGGTGGCGATGCCTTTGCACAGTTGTTGCTCAAGGTTGGCATTGAGCAGCATGCCGTTGTTGATGACGAAGCTGGCGTTGCCGTTGAGACTGTCGATCAGCGCGCTCTCGCTATTGCCACTGCCGGTCAGGGTGCTGTTGAGCGTGACCTGGCCTTTGACCGGTGGATTTTTCCCCTGGCCCTCGAGGATTTTCTCCACCGGCACGTTGTTGATGCGCGTCTGTATGTTCAGCGCTGGCACTTGCTGGCGAACATCCAGGGTGCCCTTGGCTTCGAAGTTACCGTCGTACAGATCGCCGCGCAGGTTCTCCAGGGTCAGCAGGCCGCCCTGGCCGTTGGCCTTGAGCACCGCGTTCTGGATCGGCAGTTTGTCGAGGGTCAGTTGGCCGAAGGTCAGGTCGGCGTCCACGTCGAGTTTGCTCAGGCGCTCCACCGGGAACAAGCGGTCGCTGCTCCACGGGCCTTTGGTCGGTGATGGCGGCAGCGGTGTGCTGCCAGGGCCGGCCAGGGCATCGGCCTCGGTGCTGGCCACTTCGGCCTTGCGTACCTGAGTTGCGCTGTTGGCTTCGGCGGATTTCGGCGGCAGGTAACGGTCGACGTTGAAGGTGTCAGCCTTGAGGGTTGCCCGCAGCGATTGCTTGGCGAAGTCTTCGATGGCGATGCGGCCGCTGAAGTTGCTGTCGTCAAGTTTCAGGTTGATGTTATCGAGCGACAGGCTGGTCGGCGTGCCGGCAACCTGGCTGACCAGTTCAACTTTGCTCAGGCTACCTTCGGCCATCGCCGGGAGTTTCTGGCCGATGCTGTCGACGAATTTTGCCAGGTCGAATTGGGCAATCGACAGGCCGCCGCTGATTTGCGGGGTCTTGTCGAGGTCGTTCGCTTTCAGTTCACCCAAGGCGCGCAACTGGTTGGCGGAGATCTTGATGCCAGTCCATTCGGCGACGTTGGCGGCCTTGTCCAGCAGCAACTGACCTTGAGCGGCGAAGGTCATGGTCTTGCCTTGCAGCGGATCGCCAGCGACTTCGCCGGAGAGTTTCATGTCTTCGAACTTGTAGCGTTGCAGCGCTCGCTCGAAGCGCAGCTCGCCAGCCAGCTCGGTCCGCACCCGCAGAACTGGTTGGTTGGTGCCCAGGAACGCCGTGAGTTTGACCGGGATGTTGGTCGAGTCATGGACCGGGCCAGTACTCAGCTGGATGCTTTCGGCGCTGAACTGCTTGCCGGTTTTTTCGTCGCTGTACTCAACGCGGGCGTTGTTGACGGTCAGGCTGTCGATGTCCAGGCGGACCGGCTGAGCCGGTTTTTCGGCCTGGGCGGTGGTCGTTGGTGCGGGTTCGCCGGTGGTGGCGGGCGTTGTGGTCGAGGTCGTCGCAGCCGCAGGTGCCGGCACCTTGCCGATGTCTTCCCAGTTGCCATGGCCGTCCTTGTCACGGTTCAGGCGCAGGTTCAGGCCTTCGACGCGCACATCGCTCATCTGCACTTCGCGGCGCAGCAGCGGAATCACGCGGACCGACAGACCGAGCATCTGCAGGTCGGCAAACGGCTCGGTGGGCTTGGCCAGGGTCGCCACACTGGCTTCGTGTAATTCCAGGCCCAGCCAGGGGAACAGGCTCCAGCCGATATCGCCATTGAGCGTCAGCTCGATGTGGGCCTTGTCGCGGGCAATCTGGCGAATCTCGTCTTTATAGTCGTTGGGATCGAAGAGGTGGGTCAGGGCAAAGCCCAGCGCCACAATGATCAGCAACAGCCCGAGAAGTACCAGACCCAGGATTTTGCCGAACGCTTTCATGGGCGAGTCCTTGTATTAGTCGAATTCGAAATTTAGCCGGGGAGTATAGCGCCCCGAAGTGGCCGCCCGGTCAGCGATCATGTCGGGAGCACATCCAGCGGCACTTTCAGCTTAGCCGCCAGCGCCTGGGCTTCTAGGTGCCCGGCGGGCGCCAGCAGGTGCAATGTCGCGCCCGATTGCACCGCCATTTTCTGCGCTTCGCTTACCAGGCGCTCGGCAACACCACGGCGGCGGGTGATTTTTCGTACGCATAAATGGGACAAATGCCAGGTGTCATGGTGCCGTTGCAGACGTGCTGCGCCCAGCAACCGATCGTTGAAGCGTCCGGCGACCAGCGAGCCGTCCCGCAAGCAGCTTTCGATCAGCTCAGCATCCCCTGTAAACGGCGCAAACAGCCAGCTCGGGGCATCGCGGTAGATCTTCTGCAGATCTTGCTGATCTTGATAAGTGACCTGGTTCAGCAGCTCGACAATGATCGGCATGGAAATTCCTGTGAAGTTGAACGGAGCCATTCCCCGTGAAAACAATGTTCATCCAGTGGTACGAGATCGGATGACATACAAAACGTGATATCAGTTTGGTTTTTCTGTCACGTGCAAATGGTAACCTCTGCCCGTTCGTCCGTCCTTCTGCGACGTGATGTCGCACCAAAATGAAGCTTCACCTAAAAACAGTCATGTCTGCGTGCATAAAGGCTGGGGGTGAGGAGCGGCTGGCGAACCCTACTAATAATTGGGGGAAACACCATGACTACGAGCATTACGGCGGACGGCTTTGCCGACCGGCCCGCGTTCCTGTCCAAGGAACGCATCATCGCCAAGCCCGGTTTTAACCGTTGGCTTGTACCACCGGCCGCTCTGGCCATCCACCTCTGCATCGGCATGGCCTACGGCTTTTCGGTGTTCTGGCTGCCACTGTCCAAGGCCCTGGGCGTCACCAAAGCCGTGGCTTGCGCGCCGGACATGAGCTTCATCGCTCAGGTCTTTTCGTCGCAATGCGACTGGCCGATCTCGATGCTTGGCTGGATCTACACCCTGTTCTTCATCTTCCTGGGTTGCTCGGCAGCGATCTGGGGCGGCTGGCTCGAACACGCCGGTCCTCGCAAGGCGGGCGTTGTATCGGCACTGTGCTGGTGTGGCGGTCTGCTGATTTCGGCGCTGGGGGTCTATACCCACCAGATTTGGCTGATGTGGATCGGCTCCGGGGTCATTGGCGGTATCGGCCTGGGCCTGGGCTACATCTCACCGGTCTCGACCCTGATCAAGTGGTTCCCGGACAAGCGTGGCATGGCGACCGGCATGGCGATCATGGGTTTTGGTGGTGGCGCGATGGTCGGCGCTCCACTGGCTGCGGCCCTGATGGGCCACTTTGCTTCGCCAACCAGCGTCGGTGTATGGCAGAGCTTCCTGGTGATGGCCGCGATCTACTTCGTGTTCATGATCGGTGGCGCACTGTCCTACCGCGTTCCACCAACAGGCTGGAAGCCTGAAGGCTGGACGGCTCCGGCGAAAAAAGCTTCGAACGCGATGATCACGCACCGTCATGTGCATGTGAATGTGGCGTGGAAAACCCCGCAATTCCGTCTGGTATGGCTGGTGCTGTGCCTGAACGTGTCGGCGGGTATCGGCATCCTCGGCATGGCTTCGCCGCTGTTGCAGGAAGTGTTCGCCGGTAAATTGCTTGGCAACGACCTGACGTTCGGTCAACTGGACGCTTCGCAACTGGCCTCGATCGCCGCCATTGCTGCCGGTTTCACCGGTCTGTTGAGCCTGTTCAACATCGGTGGCCGGTTTTTCTGGGCTTCGTTCTCGGACTACCTGGGTCGCAAAAACACCTATTTTGTGTTCTTCGCCCTGGGTTTCGCCCTGTACGCGCTGATCCCGAACCTCGGTCACTTGGGCAGTGTTGCGCTGTTCGTGGCGGCGTTCTGCATCATCCTGTCGATGTATGGCGGTGGTTTTGCGACTGTTCCTGCCTATCTGGCGGACTTGTTCGGTACGCAAATGGTCGGCGCGATCCACGGTCGTCTGCTGACAGCCTGGGCGGCGGCGGGTGTGTTGGGGCCGGTGTTGGTGAACTACCTGCGTGAATATCAGCTGAGCATCGGTGTTGAACGTGCCGCGGCGTACGACATCACCTTGTACATCCTCGCGGGCCTGCTGGTGCTGGGTTTCATCTGCAACCTGCTGGTGCGTCCGGTGGCGGACAAGTACTTCATGACCGACGCCGAACTGGCCGCCGAACAGGCGCTGGGCCACGACAAGGGTGCTGACGCCAGCACCGTGCTGGAGTGGAAAGCGGATGCGGGCACCAAACCATTGGCGGTGGCTGCGTGGCTGGTGGTAGGGATTCCGTTGGCGTGGGGTGTTTGGGTGACGCTGCAGAAAACGGCTGTCCTCTTCCACTAAGTAGACGCATCACCCCTGTAGCTGATCGCTCACACGCTTGCGTGTGAGCGATCAGTGGTCCTGAGATGCTTGTACGGACATGTCTATCCCCGACAGCACGGGGTTCACTCCGTCAGTGATATCACCTCCCGTGTTTCTGTTTAGCGCCCGCGACCCTATAATGGCTGCCTTTTTCGCCCCAATGATTTTTTGCGGAGCTGGTGATGGCCGAACGTATGGCGTCTGTCGAGCGCGACACTCTGGAAACCCAGATCAAAGCCTCGATCAACCTGGATGGCACCGGAAAGGCCCGATTTGATATCGGTGTGCCTTTTCTTGAGCACATGCTGGACCAGATCGCCCGTCATGGGCTGATCGACCTGGATATTGTCAGCAAGGGCGACCTGCATATCGACGACCACCACACAGTGGAAGACGTCGGTATCACCCTGGGTCAGGCCTTCACCAAAGCCATCGGCGACAAGAAAGGCATCCGTCGCTACGGCCACGCCTACGTGCCGCTCGATGAAGCGTTGTCGCGTGTGGTGATCGACTTCTCCGGCCGTCCTGGACTGCAGATGCATGTTCCGTATACCCGCGCTACTGTCGGCGGCTTCGACGTTGACCTGTTCCAGGAGTTTTTCCAGGGCTTTGTCAACCACGCCAACGTCACCCTGCACATCGACAATCTGCGTGGGCACAACACCCACCACCAGATCGAGACCGTGTTCAAGGCTTTCGGCCGCGCGCTGCGCATGGCCGTGGAGCTGGATGACCGCATGGCCGGGCAAATGCCTTCGACCAAAGGCGTTCTGTAATGCAGACGGTCGCGGTTATCGATTACGGCATGGGCAACCTGCACTCGGTGGCCAAGGCCCTCGAGCATGTCGGCGCCGGCAAGGTCTTGATCACCAGCGATGCCGACGTGATTCGCGAAGCCGACCGGGTGGTATTCCCCGGCGTCGGCGCGATTCGCGATTGCATGGCGGAGATCCGTCGCCTGGGCTTCGATTCGCTGGTGCGTGAAGTCAGCCAGGACCGTCCGTTCCTTGGCATTTGCGTGGGCATGCAAGCCTTGCTCGACAGCAGCGAAGAGAACGATGGCGTCGACTGCATCGGTCTGTTTCCAGGCCAGGTGAAGTTCTTCGGCAAGGATCTGCACGAAGACGGCGAACATTTGAAAGTGCCGCACATGGGCTGGAACGAAGTGAAGCAGACGGTGATTCACCCGCTCTGGCACAACATTCCGGACCTGGCGCGCTTCTACTTCGTGCACAGCTACTACATCGCTGCCGGCAATGCGCGGCAGGTGGTCGGTAGCGGTCATTACGGGGTCGATTTCGCCGCCGCGCTGGCCGATGGCTCGCGTTTCGCCGTGCAGTTCCACCCGGAGAAGAGCCACACCCATGGCCTGCAATTGCTGCAGAACTTCGCCGCGTGGGATGGCCGCTGGTAAATGGCTGCCAGGAAGAAGCCGCCGATCCTGACCCTCACTCCCGAGCAGGAGAGCGAGGCCAATCACAAGATCAAGCGCTTCATGGAGGACCGCTTCGAACTGGACCTGGGTTCGTTCGAAGCGGCTGAAATCCTTGAGCTGTTTACCCGCGAAATTGCTCCGCACTATTACAACAGGGCGATTTTCGATGTGCAGACGCACCTCAAAGAGAGGTTCGAAAGCATCGAAAGCGACCTGTGGGCGCTCGAGAAAAACTGATTTCCGAGCGAAGCTGAACACTCGAATTTGAAGGTTTGCCAGATGCTGATTATTCCCGCTATCGATCTCAAAGACGGTGCCTGTGTTCGTCTGCGCCAGGGCCGCATGGAAGATTCCACAGTGTTCTCCGATGACCCGGTGAGCATGGCTGCCAAGTGGGTGGAGGGCGGTTGCCGTCGTCTGCATCTGGTCGACCTGAACGGTGCGTTCGAAGGCCAGCCGGTCAACGGCGAAGTGGTCACCGCCATCGCCAAGCGCTACCCGAACCTGCCGATTCAGATCGGCGGCGGTATCCGTTCCCTGGAAACCATCGAACACTACGTGAAAGCGGGTGTGAGCTACGTGATCATCGGCACCAAGGCCGTGAAAGATCCGGCCTTCGTCGCCGAAGCCTGCCGCGCGTTCCCGGGCAAGGTGATTGTCGGCCTGGATGCCAAAGACGGTTTTGTCGCCACCGACGGCTGGGCTGAAATCAGCACCGTGCAGGTCATCGACCTGGCCAGGCAATTCGAAGCCGACGGCGTGTCCGCGATCGTTTATACCGACATCGCCAAAGACGGCATGATGCAGGGCTGCAACGTCTCTTACACCGCTGCTCTGGCTGCGGCGACGAAGATCCCGGTCATTGCATCCGGCGGTATCCACAATCTGGGTGACATCAAGTCGCTGCTCGACGCCAAGGCACCAGGCATCATCGGCGCCATCACCGGCCGGGCGATCTACGAAGGCACCCTCGATGTCGCTGAAGCGCAAGCTTTCTGCGATTCGTACAAAGGCTGAGGACTCACCATGGCGCTGGCCAAACGCATCATCCCTTGCCTGGACGTGGATAACGGCCGGGTGGTCAAGGGCGTCAAGTTCGAGAACATTCGCGACGCCGGCGACCCGGTGGAAATCGCCCGTCGCTACGACGAGCAGGGTGCCGACGAGATTACCTTTCTCGACATCACTGCCAGCGTCGACGGCCGCGACACCACGCTGCACACCGTCGAGCGCATGGCCAGCCAGGTGTTCATCCCGCTGACCGTGGGCGGCGGCGTGCGTACCGTGCAGGACATTCGCAATCTGCTGAACGCCGGTGCGGACAAGGTCTCGATCAACACCGCTGCAGTGTTCAACCCGGAATTCGTCGGCGAAGCGGCGCAGCATTTCGGCTCGCAGTGCATTGTCGTCGCGATCGACGCCAAGAAAGTTTCCGGCCCGGGCGAACCCCCGCGCTGGGAAATCTTCACCCACGGTGGTCGCAAGCCAACCGGCCTCGACGCCGTTGAGTGGGCGAAGAAAATGGAAGGCCTCGGTGCCGGCGAAATCCTGCTGACCAGCATGGACCAGGACGGCATGAAAAACGGTTTCGACCTGGGCGTCACCCGCGCTATCAGTGATGCGCTGGGGATTCCGGTGATCGCCTCAGGTGGCGTCGGCAACCTGCAGCATTTGGCCGACGGTATTCTCGAAGGCCACGCCAGTGCGGTATTGGCGGCGAGTATTTTCCACTTCGGCGAATACACCGTTCAGGAAGCCAAGGCCTACATGGCCCATCGCGGAATCGTGATGCGATGAAGGCCCGCGGCCCGGAGAAAACGCTCCGGGCCGATGTTATGGGGCAACTTGAGCGTTGGATGACGCAGCCTTATGAGTTCCAGTCACCGGGCTCAGTAAGTCGATCCTCGGTTCGGACGCCTGTCCCGATTTGTCGTAGGCAATGACGCAAAGCTTTCCCGGAAGTTTCTCGCTCGGAATAAAGAAGTCCATTGTCATGTTTTCAATGTATTTTTCGGGTTGATGACAGTCCGTTGTTTCTACAGGACCAAACTTGATGGAGTAGGTCCGATACGGCTCTTCTGCTTTCGCCAGTGTTACAAACACGTCGCTTTCAATGGACAAGTTGGCCTGCGCGGTTGGTGTGTTATCCAATATCTCTACGGGTAAAGACAACGCGTTTTTCAAGAGGCCTCTTGAGGCGTGCTGTTCAGCTGATTCCAGGCCTAAAATGCATAGAAAATAGAATCCTGGTTTCGTACCTATCTCAGAATTGATTTGTGCATCTGTTGAACTTATTGGATCGCTGTAATTTTCGGCTTCCTCGCATTTCATTGCGGAGGAAACGGTTTTATGACGGTAGAAGGGAGTGCTGATCGAAAATCGATAGTTCCAGGTCGGGATGACTATGGAACCATTATTGAGCTGTTTAACTCTCTTGTATCTGTCCAACTCGGCTGCGCCACCGTCAACGGTAAAAGCCGGGTAGAGTTGGCAGGACGATGGCGGATTTGGAGCGATACGGCCTTGTGAGAAACACCCGTTGAGAAGCGCCGTGGGGTTGCCATACACATTTTCGTGTACCGCCACATAGTCATTTCCAACGCGCGTGCAGGGCGCATGATCGCGGCATGGGACAATATCCGCCTCGAAATTTCCTGTTCCCACTACCCCTACGATCTCGTTTGAATAGCGATCCAGCACGGGGCTTCCGGAGCTGCCGCCTCGAATGTCCTTGCAGCGAGTCATAAAGGTGTTCCGCCACACCCATGGACCTTCAACAAGGTCCTGGGTGGGCTGCAAAGTACAAGCCGCCATGCGCAATGTGATTTGGTCGAAACCTGTTGGCGCCCCCACGATCAAGACATCGGTGCCATTCGTTGGTGTCTCACTCGCCAGTTTCAACGGTTGTATGCCATCCGCAATGAGCTTTTGAAGGCTGACATCCAATTCAACTATAGCCATATCAACGCCTTGCATGCTCCGCCATATCGTCGTCTTCAGCGGATAGGCCTTGAACTTGGAGGTGTCGGTGAAATAATTGAATGTGATGGTGCCGCTGACCGGGCTGTCGGTCACGATGTTGCCATTGGTCAATTCAATGCAGTGTCCCGCAGTAAGTACGTAAGCGGGCGTTTCCGGCAACTCTATTTCATCGCGTGTATCCAGAAGGGCCGCGGTACAGCTCCCGTCATTGATCTCCAGGCGCCCGATACCTTGCCAGTGGTCGCGGGAGCCGTCGGTATTTTCAAGGGTTTTGGAAGGGGTCAGGTTCTGCAGGCCTTCGCCATAATCGCTGTTGTTCGCAAAACAGGGTGTACACAGTGAGCACAATGCACTGGCAAGAAGTATGGGGATCGAATTCATTGAAGGGTGCCTCTGATTAATTGAAGAAACGGCCTGTGGCCGGGTATTTGCAATTAATCAGGTGAGGCTGGATGGAGGGTGGTAACTATCTACCACAGTGACTGTGATACCCATTATTTTAATGATGCATATAAGGCCGTTATCAAAAGGCCAGTAGACAGCATGGCGGGCTCAAGGCACTCTTGGGCACGCCATGGATTTCGGTAGCCCGACATGCTTAAACGTCTTCTTCTTGTCCTCGCCAGCGCTTCTCTGTTGCTCATCAACGGGGCTCGCGCCGAAGAAGGTCCCGACACCGGCCTGGTATTGCTGACGGAAAACTTCCCCCCGTACAACATGGCGAAGAACGGCAAGAACTTCGCCCAGGACGAGAACATCAATGGCATCGCCGTGGACATCGTCCGCGAGATGTTCAAGCGCGCGGACATCCCCTACAGCCTGACGCTGCGTTTCCCTTGGGAGCGAATCTACAAACTCGCTCTGGAAAAGCCCGGTTATGGCGTGTTCGTAATGGCGCGGCTGCCGGACCGCGAGAATCTCTTCAAGTGGGTCGGCCCTATAGGCCCGGACGACTGGATCATGCTGGCCAAGGCTGATAGCAAGATCACCCTGGAATCGCTGGATGAGGCGCGTAAGTACACAATTGGTGCCTACAAAGGCGATGCGATTGCCGAGACTTTGGCCAAGCAAGGGCTGAAGCCGATTGTGGTGCTGCGCGACCAGGACAATGCGAAGAAGCTGGCTAACGGTCAGATCGATCTGTGGGCTACGGGTGATCCGGCGGGACGTTACCTGGCGCGGCTGGACGGGGTAACCGGGCTCAAGACCGTACTGCGCTTCAACAGCGCCGAGCTGTACCTGGCGCTGAACAAGGACGTGCCGGATGAGACTGTCGCCAAGCTGCAAGCCGCGCTGGATCAGTTGCGCAAGGAAGGTGTGGTGGACGACATCATGGCGCGGTATCTCTAAATCCCAACACCGAACCTCGTAGCTTACGCAAAACACTGTGGGAGGTGCGGCAAGTCAGCGGTAGACGCCATCCTTGCCATGAGCAGCCGTCGCACGATTGCCGCGCACGCTGATCATCGATTTGATGTCGATCCAGTCAATTCCCTGTGCCTTGAGCTTGGGCAACTCACGCTCCAGCACCGCCAGAGTCTGCGGATACGGATGCCCGATCATCACCGCCGAACCCTGCTTGCGCGCCAGGCTGATCGCCGTCTGTAGCTGCGTGAAGATCGCCGTTTCGGTGGGCTCGTCATCCAGAAACACGTCCCGCGAAACACTTGCCAAGCCAATCTTCTGCGCCTCGGCGGCGGCCACGGTTTGCGCACTGGTGCGGCTGTCGACGAAGAATTTGTGCCGACGCTGCAAGTCCGCCATCAGCCAGGCCATGGCCGGTTGCTGAGCGGTCATGCGGCTACCCATGTGGTTATTGATGCCGGCGGTATAGGGCACCATGTTGAACGCGGCGTTCAGGCGCTTTTCAAGTTCTTCGATGGGCAACTCGGGATGCCAGGCGAATGGTCCGGTGGCCGGGTCCATGGGCATATGCAGAATGACAGTCTTGCCGGCGCGATGGGCTTCGCGGGCGAATTCGGTGGCGTGGGGTGTATCGGGCATGATTGCCGTGGTGACCGGGCCTGGCAGGGCCAGCACGCGGCGATCCCGGGGCAGGTTCTGCCCCAGGTCATCGATGATCAGGCTCAGATAAGCCTTGTGAGGTGTGGTCGCTGTCGTGGCAGGTGCTGCGTGAGCAACTCCCGCCAGACTGCACAGCAGACCGAGTAGTAACCGCAGGCGCATCTCAGTGGCCGCGGGTGATGCTCAGCCCTTTGAGCAGGCTCAGGGCCTGGGCCAACTGGTAATCGTCATCCTGCGGCATGGCCTTGGCTTTGCCGCCCGAACCGCTCGGTTTGTCGGCGCCGCCGTTGCCATTGCCCAAGTGACCTTGCAGATCGGCTTCCTTGAAGTAATCGCCGTCCTGCTCGTTGGTGATCTTGGCCTTGCGCACTTCGATGTCCGGGACGATGCCCTGAGCCTGAATCGAGCGGCCGTTCGGCGTGTAATACAGCGCCGTGGTGATTTTCAGTGCGCGATCGTTGTTCAGCGGCAACACGGTCTGGACCGAGCCTTTGCCGAAACTGGTGGTACCCATGACCACCGCACGTTTCTGATCCTGCAGGGCGCCGGCGACAATTTCCGAGGCCGAGGCGCTGCCGCCGTTGATCAGCACGACCATTGGCACGGCTTCGCTTTCGTCCTTGCCGGTGGCGGAGAAGCGCAGTTCAGAGTTGGCGATGCGGCCCTTGGTGTAGACGATCAGGCCCTTGGTGATGAAGTGGTCGACCACTTCCACCGCCGATTGCAGCACGCCGCCCGGGTTGTTACGCAGGTCGAGGACGATGCCGCTGAGCTTCTTGCCGTTGTCCTTGCGCAGCTTGGCCAAGGCCTTGGAGACCTCTTCGCCGGTCTTGACCTGGAACTGGGTGATGCGGATGTAGCCGTAGCCGGATTCCAGCAGCTGGCTCTTGACGCTTTTCACCTGGATGGTGGCGCGGACGAGGGTCACGTCGAACGGAGTGCCGCCGTCGCGGACCAGGGTCAGGGTGATCTTCTGGCCGATCTTGCCGCGCATCTTGTCCACGGCTTCGGTCATGCTTTGGCCGCGAGTCGGCTGGCCGTTGATCTTGACGATGAAGTCGCCGGCCTGGATGCCAGCCTTGGAGGCCGGGGTGTCATCGATAGGCGAAACCACTTTGATGAAACCGTCTTCCGCGCCGACTTCGATGCCCAGGCCGCCGAATTCGCCGCTGGTGCTTTCCTGCAATTCAGCGAAGTCTTCCGGGCCCAGGTAGGCGGAGTGCGGGTCGAGGTTGCTGAGCATGCCTTTGATGGCGTTTTCCAGCAGGGTCTTGTCGTCTACCGGTTCTACATAGGCTGCCTTGATCCGGTCCATGACTTCGGCAAAGGTGCGCAACTCGTCCAGCGGCAATGGCGCCTTGGTGGTCGCAGCAGTGCCGGCAGGCGCGACCGCCGGGGCCGGTTGAGCGGCAAACGCCAGAGGCGCGCCGATCACCAGGGCGATCGTCAGGGCCAGCGAGGTAAGGCGGGACAAATGCAGCATGTCGAACGAACTCCTAATGTAGGTGACTCAACGCCTATCCTTGCGCGCGGCACCATTGCGCCGGGTCACTCGGGTGACCCTGCTGACGAATAGCGAAATACAGTGCTGGTGTGTCCTGCCCGCCACTGTTACCGACAGTGGAGATGGATTCACCGGCTTTTACCACGTCACCCGCAGACTTGAGCAGCGTCTGGTTGTGACCGTAAAGACTCAAAAAACCATTGCCGTGGTCGAGAATCACCAGCAGCCCGGCCCCACGCAGCCAGTCGGCAAACACCACGCGACCGCCGTGCACGGCATGCACCTGGCTGCCGGCGGAGGCGCTGATCATCACGCCGTCCCATTTGGTTCGGGCATCGTCGCCACGGGTTTCACCGAAGCGCGCCAGCAGTCGACCATCAACCGGCCATGGAAGTTTGCCGCGGGTGGAAGCAAAGGGGCCGCCAAAGGTCTCGCCTGAACTTGAAACCAGGGCGCCGGGCGTCGATTTGACGGGTTTGCGTGGGGCATCGGTGGCGTCTGCTGCTGCCTGAGCCTCACGTAACCGCTTTTTTTCGGCTTCCTGCTGGGCGATCAGCGCTTTTTGCCGCGCTTCTTCTGCCTCACGGGCCTGGCGGGCCAGGGTTTCTTCAATGGTTTTAAGGACTTTAGACAGGTCTGCCTGATCCTGCTCGCGGGCGGCCAGTTTCTGGTCTCGAGCTTTCACGTCGTCGTTGAGCTTGGCCAGGACTTGCTGGCGCTCCTTGCGGACCTTGTCGAGTTCGTCGCGCTGGCTGTCGAGGCTGCTTTTCTGCACCAGCAATTGCGCTTGCTGCATCGAGATGTCTTTTTCGACATTGGCCAGTTGGCGCAGGGTTTCGTTGAAATTCTTCAGCTGCTCCAGGCGGGCCTGGCTCAGGTAGTCGTAATAGGTGAGGGTGCGGGCGAATTTTTCCGGGTTCTGCTGGTTGAGCAGCAGTTTCAGGTACTCCTGGCGGCCATTCTGATAGGCCGCGCGGGCCTGGATGGCGATCAGTCGTTGCTGGTCAATGCGCGCGCTCTGGAGTTTTTTTTTCTCGGCATCGAGTCGCTGGAGCTCGGATTCGCTTTTCTTCAGCTCTTTTTGCAGCGCATCGACCTGCTTCTCGAGCTTGCCCATCTCGGTTTCGGTGCCTTTGAGGTCTTTCTGCACCCCGGATTTTTCTTCCTGCAGCTTGCCCAGCAGCTTTTTCAGTTCGGCAATGTCCTGACGCGTGGCGTCCAACTGTTGTTGGGTTTGCGTGCGCTCGTCGGCAAAGGCCGGTTGGAGCAGGCATGTCAGAGCGAGGGCTATCAGGACGCGAAGCATAGAGGCGGGCGACACCAGGGAAAGGGACGGCCTAGTATGCCCGCCCCACGCTGCAAAAAAAACGCCCAATTGGGACTGTGTGATAACTGGAGTGAAAAACACTGAAAACCAATGTGGGAGCGGGCTTGCCCGCGATGACGTCCTGACATTCAACACCAGAATCGAAGTCCCGGTCATTTCCACAGGCTTCTCAAGCCCCAGCAACTTCAGCATGGTCGGCGCCACGTCGGCCAGCACGCCGCCTTCGCGAACCTTCAAGTCACGCTTGCCGACATAGATGAACGGCACCGGCTCGGTGGTGTGGGCGGTGTGGGCCTGGCCGGTGGAGGCGTCGGACATTTGCTCGACATTGCCATGGTCGGCGGTAATCAGGGCTTCGCCGCCGACTTTTTCCAGTGCCGTGACGATACGGCCGACGCAGGTGTCCAGGCATTCCACAGCTTTCACCGCCGCCTCGAATACACCGCTGTGGCCGACCATGTCGCCGTTGGCGTAGTTGACCACGATCACGTCGTAACGCTGGTTTTCAATGGCATCGACGATGCGGTCGGTGACTTCCGGGGCACTCATCTCGGGCTGCAAGTCATAGGTGGCGACTTTCGGCGACGGGATCAGGATGCGTTCTTCGCCCGGGAACGGTTCTTCGCGGCCGCCGGAGAAGAAGAAGGTCACGTGGGCATACTTCTCGGTTTCGGCGATGCGCAGCTGTGTCTTGCCGTTTTTCGCCAGGTAATCGCCCAGTACGTTTTCCAGGCTACCCGCAGCGAAAGCCGACGGCGCGGGGATGCTGGCGGCGTATTGGGTCAGCATGACGAAACCGGCCAGTTTTGGCTGGCGAGCACGTTCGAATTCCTTGAAATCGTCTTCGACGAACACGCGGGTCAGTTCGCGGGCACGGTCGGCGCGGAAGTTCATGAAGACCACGGCGTCGCCATCTTCGACCTTCACCGGCTCACCGATGCTGGTGGCTTTGACGAATTCGTCGCTCTCGCCACGTTCGTACGCGGCTTGCAGGCCTTCCTGGGCGGTGGCGGCATTGAATTCGCTGGCGCCATCGACGATCAGGTTGTAGGCCTGGGACACGCGATCCCAACGGTTGTCACGGTCCATGGCGTAATAACGGCCAATGATGCTGGCGATCCGGCCTTTGCCGAGGGCTTCGAAGGTTGCATCCAGCAATTCGATCGACGACTGGGCGCTTTTCGGCGGCGTGTCGCGGCCGTCGAGGAAGGCGTGCAGGTAGATTTTTTCGGCGCCGCGCTTGAAGGCCAGCTCAGCCATGGCGATCAGGTGGTCCTGGTGGCTGTGAACGCCGCCATCGGACAGCAGACCCATGAAGTGCACGGCTTTTCCGGCAGCGACGGCTTTATCCACCGCGGCGCAGATGGTCGGGTTCTCGAAGAACTCGCCGTCGCGGATCGCTTTGGTCACGCGAGTGAAGTCCTGATACACCACCCGGCCGGCGCCGAGGTTCATGTGGCCGACTTCGGAGTTGCCCATCTGGCCGTCCGGCAAGCCGACGTCCATGCCGCTGCCCGAGATCAGGCCGTTCGGCACGGTGGCCCACAGACGGTCCAGTACGGGTTTCTTCGCCGCATAGATGGCGTTGGATTCAGGGCTCTCACTGTGACCGAAGCCGTCGAGAATAATCAGGACCAAAGGTTTAGGCGTGGTAGTCATGGATTCCACTCGTGGCTGAATTAAAAGAGGGCGATGGAAAAGGGAGTGGCAGTTTAAAGCGAAGTTCCGGCCACGTCACCGCCGGACGGGGTTTGGCCCACCATAGTGGCTGTGTATACTGGCCGACATTTTAACGCCCTGGAACCTCCTTCGATGGTTGATCACCTGATTCAATTCGCCACCAACCACTACATTCTCGTGGGTATCTTCGTTGTACTGGCGGCCCTGCTATTGGCCTATCAGATGCAAGGCGGTGGCCGCAGCCTGAGCACCGGTGAACTGACCGGGCTGGTCAACAAGGACGCAGGCGTGGTGGTCGACATTCGTCCGACCAAGGATTTCGCCGCCGGTCACATCGTTGGCGCGTTGAATATTCCTCAGGACAAACTGGCCACTCGCGTCGGCGAACTGGAAAAGCACAAGGCCAAGACCATTATCCTGGTCGACGCCATGGGCCAGACCGCCGGTACTCATGCCCGTGAACTGGTGAAAGCCGGTTTCACCGCTGCCAAGCTGTCTGGCGGTATTTCCAGCTGGAAAGCCGATAATCTGCCGCTGGTGAAGTGATATGAACAACGTCGTCGTCTATTCCAGCGATTACTGCCCTTATTGCTCGCGAGCCAAGTACCTGCTCGAGAACAAAGGCGTGGCCTTCGAAGAGATCAAGGTCGATGGCAAGCCGCAGGTGCGTGCCGCGATGGCTCAGAAGGCCGGGCGAACGTCCGTGCCGCAGATCTGGATCGGCAACACCCACGTTGGCGGCTGTGATGATTTGTTTGCCCTGGAGCGCGCCGGCAAGCTCGACGCCATGCTCAAGGCCTGACTGCGTTACTTAGAAATAGCTAACCCTATAAGACCCGAGATCAGAAAGGATCTGAGATGACTGACCAACAGAACACTGCAGCTAGCGAAGAAGAAAACGCACCGCAATTCTCCTTGCAGCGCATCTACGTACGTGACTTGTCCTTCGAAGCCCCGAAAAGCCCGGCAATCTTCCGCCAGCAGTGGGAGCCGAGCGTCGGTCTGGATCTGAACACCCGTCAGAAGGCGCTGGAAGGCGACTTCCACGAAGTCGTGCTGACCCTGTCGGTCACCGTGAAAAACGGTGAAGAAGTGGCGTTCATCGCTGAAGTGCAACAAGCCGGGATCTTCCTGATCAAGAACCTGGACGCGGCTTCGATGAGCCACACCCTGGGCGCGTTCTGCCCGAACATCCTGTTCCCGTACGCTCGCGAAACCCTGGACAGCCTGGTGACCCGCGGTTCGTTCCCGGCCCTGATGCTGGCCCCGGTGAACTTCGACGCGCTGTACGCACAAGAGCTGCAACGCATGCAGGCGGCTGGCGAGACTCCGACCGTCCAGTAAAAAGAAGCTTTGTTTGCTCCATGAAAAAAGCGCCTTCAAAGGCGCTTTTTTCATGGAGCAAACGAAACCCGTAGTCGGATCGTGAGGTTACTTGAACCCGAGCTGACGCCAGGCCTCGTACACTGCGATGGCCACGGTGTTGGACAGGTTCAGGCTGCGGCAGCCTTCGCGCATGGGCAGGCGCAGGCGTTGTTCGCCGGGCAAAGCGTCGAGCACTTCGGCTGGCAAGCCGCGGCTTTCCGGGCCGAACAGGAAGGCATCGCCCTCGGCGAAGCTGGCATCATGGAACGGTCGCGAACCCTTGGTGGTAAAGGCGAACAGCCGAGGGTGGCCGAGGCTTTCCAGACAGCTGGCGAGGTCTGCGTGGCGTTGCAGGGTGGCATACTCATGGTAATCGAGGCCCGCCCGGCGCAGGCGCTTGTCGTCCATCTCGAAGCCCAGCGGTTCGATCAAATGCAGGTGGCAGCCACTGTTGGCGCACAGCCTGATAACGTTGCCGGTATTCGGCGGAATTTCTGGTTGGAAAAGGATGACGTGAAACATGCACGGCTCCGAAGGTAAAGATGAGCAGCATTCTACGCCGCAAGCCGATCCCCGTTCGAAACTATTCCTGCGGGTGATGGGTTCACTGGCGATTGTCGGGGTGATGGTGGGCCTGATGATCGGTCGTCTGACTGCGCCCGACCCCAGCGTTTTGCAGCAGGTCGAGGTGACCAATGATGGACTGGTGGTGTGGTTCAACAACGAGCCCAAAACCCACGGCGAGTTGGTCGACGGCAGTGTCGCGCTGTTGTTCGAGGCTGAAGGCCGTGCACAGAAAGGTCAGCTCAAGCTCAACGGCAAGGACGTGAACTGGCGAACGCGATTGAGTGATGGGGGATTGTTGCTGACGGTGGTGGCGGCCCGGCCCCTGCAGGGCGACTGGGCCGGTAGCAAGGTCGATGACCGCTGGCGGCTGGAGATCCATCTCCGAGAGCAATAAAAGAGGGAATCCCCGGCCTGCCTGTACCAAGGTTCCCGAAACGGGAGGGCTCGCGCWTTGYATCGTGAGCCCGGTGTAAAGAGGGAATCCCCGGCCTGCCTGTACCAAGGCCCCCAAAACGGGTGGGCTCGTCGCTGTTGCGGTATGAGCCCGGTATAAAGAGGGGAATCCCCGGCCTGCCTGTACCAAGGTCCCCGAAACTGGGTAGTGAATCGAACCACTGATTGGACTATTGCAGGGGGCGTGCCAGTTTTTAATATGCTGGAATGAAAAATCGCTGAGTAGCGCTGAAAGCCCCGTATTCCGGGGCTTTTGTGTTTTTTCGGTATGGTTTTTCCTGCAGATGAGCGCGGGATTTGGGACGGGGTGCTGTGCGCAATTGCGGTTCACGGTGCATCGCCGCGGTGCACGGTGGCCCCAAAAGCATCGCGGGCAATCCCGCTCCCACAAGGTTCAATGGTGTTCACGCGACCCCTCATCATCATCCCCACCGTCTACCTTCATCCCCAATTCCTTGATCTTGCGCGTCAAGGTATTACGCCCCCAGCCCAGCAGCACGGCGGCGTCGCGGCGGCGGCCGGCGGTGTGTTTGAGGGCGGTTTCGATCATGATCCGCTCGAAGGCCGGTACGGCGCTGTCGAGCAGGCTCGATTGGCCACGTGCCAAAGCCTGGTCGGCCCACTGGCGCAGCGCCTGCTCCCAATTGGTTACCGGTGCTGAATCCTGCGGCAGGCTCAGCAGCTCCGGCGGCAGGTCGCTGATGTGCACTTCTCGACCTGAAGCCATTACGGTGATCCAGCGGCAGGTGTTCTCCAGCTGACGCACGTTGCCTGGCCATGGCAGGTTTTTCAGGTATTCCTCGGTTTCGCTTTTCAGCAGTTTCGGTTCCACCGCCAGTTCTTGCGCGGCGCGGCTGAGGAAGTGCTTGGCCAGGGTCGGGATGTCTTCGCGACGGTCCGACAGCCGTGGAATGTGGATGCGGATCACGTTGAGGCGGTGGAACAAGTCCTCACGGAATTTTCCGGCATGCACCAGGGTTTCCAGATTCTGGTGCGTCGCAGCGATGATGCGTACATCGACCTTCACCGGCACATGACCGCCGACGCGGTAAAACTCGCCGTCCGCCAGTACCCGCAGCAAACGAGTCTGGGTGTCGGCCGGCATGTCGCCGATTTCATCGAGGAACAGCGTGCCGCCGTCGGCCTGTTCGAAGCGCCCGCGACGCAGGTTGGCTGCGCCGGTGAACGCGCCTTTTTCGTGGCCGAACAGTTCGGACTCCATCAGATCCTTGGGGATCGCCGCCATGTTCAGCGCAATGAACGGCGAGGCCGCCCGTGGGCTGTGACGGTGCAGGGCGTGGGCCACCAGCTCTTTACCGGTGCCGGATTCGCCGTTGATCAGCACGGTGATGTTGGAGTGACTCAAGCGCCCGATGGCGCGAAACACTTCCTGCATCGCCGGCGCTTCGCCGATGATTTCCGGGGTGCGGGTCAGCGTCGGGACGACTTCCAGGCCTTGCTGTTCCTGTGCGTGTTGATTGGCGCGCTTGACCAGCGACACGGCTTCGTCGACATCGAACGGCTTGGGCAAATATTCGAACGCGCCGCCCTGATAGGACGCGACAGCGCTGTCCAGGTCGGAGTGGGCAGTCATGATGATGACTGGCAGCCGTGGGTGTTGTTCACGAATCCGCGCCAGAAGGTCCAGGCCGCTGGCACCCGGCATGCGAATGTCGGAGATGATCACGTCCGGCTGCTGGCGCGCCAGGCGGCTCATCACGCCATCGGCGCTGTCGAAGCTTTGGGTGGTCATGCCTTCCTGTTGCAAGGCTTTTTCCAGGACCCAACGGATAGAACGGTCGTCATCGACGATCCACACGGTTTCACTACGGCTCATGTCGATGTGGCTCCTTGTTCCAGTGGCAGAAAGATCGAGAACGTGGTGTGGCCTGGATGGCTGTCACATTCGATCAAGCCCTGGTGCTGGCTGATGATGTTCTGGGTAATGGCCAGGCCCAGCCCGGTACCGTCCGGGCGGCCGCTGACCATGGGGAAGAAGATGGTTTCCTGCAGCTCGGCGGGGATCCCCGGGCCGTTGTCGATGATCTCGATCTTGGTCACCAGGCGATGGCGCACGTGGCCGATGGTGAACTGGCGCATGGCGCGGGTACGCAAGCTGATGCGGCCAAGGCGCAGCTCGTTCTGGCTGCTGATGGCCTGCATCGCGTTGCGCACGATGTTCAGGACTGCCTGAATCATCTGTTCGCGATCAATCAAGACATCTGGAATGCTTGGGTCGTAGTCGCGCACCAAAGTGATGCAGCCCTGACTTTCGGCCTCCACCAACTGACACACACGCTCCAGCACTTCGTGGACGTTGCACATGGCCAGCGACGGTAGCTTGTTGGAGCCGAGCATGCGATCCACCAGATTGCGCAGGCGATCGGCCTCTTCAATGATGACGTTGGTGTAATCGCGCAGGCTTTCTTCCGGCAACTCACGGGCGAGCAACTGAGCCGCGCCACGAATGCCGCCGAGAGGGTTCTTGATCTCGTGGGCGAGGCCACGCACCAGCATTTTGCTGGTTTCCTGCTTCGACAGTTGCGCCTCTTCCTTAGTGATCCGCAAGAGGCGGTCGCGAGGATGAACCTCCAGCAGCAGCATCGTGTCGCCATTGCTCAGGATTGGCGTCACGGCGTAGTCGACGGTCAAGGTCTGGCCGGTGAGGGCGGTGAGCATCGCTTCGCGCTTGGTGAACGGGTGTGCCTGCTCGACTGCCTGGCGCAGGGAGTTCAGCGCTTCGGTGGACTCGGTGAACAACTCACTGATGAACTGCCCATGGCTACGCTGGCCGCTGATGGCCAGGAGCATTTCCGCCGCCGGGTTCATGTACTCGAGGCGCAGTTCGGCGTCGAGCAGGATGGTGGCGGTGGTCAGGTTGTCGAGTAGCAAGCGGTGTAGTGCGTCGCTAATGGTCATAGTAGGGCGTGCTCACCGTAAATGGCGAATCGCGTTGGCGCTGTGATCGCGCCAGGCAAGGCGTAGGACGCAGAGAATGGCGTTCCCTTTTCAAGTCCTACAACGCAGCATGGCGCGATCACAGCGCCAACCCGAAGGGCAAAGCCCCACGAGACGCAATCCGTCGTTATTCGTCGTTCATTTGGAGCAACCAAACTTCTCTCCTCATGCCTAGTCTTGCGTCTCGTGGGGCTTTGCGCGATCGCCATTTACGGTGAGCACGCCCTACTCCCTCTTTTGGAGCAGGGCAGGCGCATGAATAACGCGCCGGTATGAGGAAAATGCAAAAACCAAACCAAGGCTCCGAAAAGAAGCGTTTAGAGCCTGAAACGGGCGTTTTACGCTCGTTTGCATGGCGTTCTGCCAGTTTTTTCGAGTACTTTCGAACCAAAATGGGCTGAGATGTGGGTATGGTGCAGATGTTTGCACCAATATAGTGCGCAAACCTGAACGAGGTTAGAAGAAGGGCAAGAAGGCGCTTTTTTCTTCTTCAGGCTTGTCTTTAAGGGGGCATTCCGGCCGTTGGCCGTAGTCGGTGAGGGTGCAGGGTTTGACCTGGCGTTTCTGCGCCAGGGAAATGCGCAGCATATGGAACGGTTGATTGGCCGTGCGTTCGACGGTGCGGCCCTGTTCGTCGAGGATTTCCACCGACAGGTTGTGACTGCCGCGGTCGATATTGCTCAGGGCGAACACCGGGCTGGGGCCGGGCTCGGCGGTGGGCTGGCCGTCCAGCAGTAAACGGTAACGATGACCCTGTTGCAGGCCGGGTTCGCTGGTAACGCTGACGATCAACTCACCGGCACTGCTACGGATCGTGGCATCCGGTTCCGGCACCAGCACCCGAAGCATGTCGTAATGAAACAATGGTTTGGCGGGGTTTGTTTTCGCGGCGGTCATGGGCGCTGCGCCACTCGGGTTGGCTGACATTCGATTGCTTGTCGCCAACGGCACACGTTTGGCATTGCGGGCGCCCGGCTGATCGGTGAAGACCCGATTACCCTGAGCGTCGATATATGTGAAGACCTCGGCCATCGCCGGCAGGCTGACCAGGCACGCGATCAACAGCCAGGCCCTCAAGGTTTATGCACCCGTTGCACGGTGAGCGTCACGGTGGGGCTCTGTTGCACGACGTTTTGCCCGTCGATCACCTGAACCGCAAGGTTATGTTCGCCACGGTCGATGTTCACTAGTTGCAGGGTCGGCACGTTGCTCGGCTGGCCGTAGGGTTGACCGTCCAGTAACAGCCTCAATCGATGAGTGCCTTGCAGGCGTGGATTGATCAATACGCTGACGGTGAACGTGCCGTTGTTGGCGCGCAAGGCTTCTTCGGTGGGCAGGCCGCTCAGCTCCAGCACCTGATAGGCGCTGTGCGGTTGGTCACGGCTACTGGCTTGCGGCGGTGCTACGGGTTCGCTGGGCGACTGACGCTCGACGCTGTTGAGCGGTGGCAATTCGACCGGCCGGGCTTTGACGCCGTCGGGCGGCTGATTGCTGTAGGCGGTGTTGCCATTGGCGTCGGTGTACTTATAGATCTGCGCAGCGGCGGGCAGGGCGATCAGTACGAGCAGGCATAACAACAATGAGCGCATTGCAGGCTTCCATTGGCCGTTGGGCAAGTGTCCGGCCCTGTTCCGTTCGTGGCGACTAAGCGCTGAGCATAGAGCACATCAGCGCATGTCGGCAGGCCGGCTCAGCGGCTGGCGCTGCACAACTCAGCGCTGGCGCGTACCTTGGCGAGCTCGCGCAGAGATACTTGGGTGCCGGTTTTATTGGCCGTGGCCAGCCAGGACGGGCACTGCGGGTCGTTGCGATAAGGGCTGAAATCGGCCAGTTGTTGCAGCAGGCGTTTTTGTAACTGATCAAGTTGCGGGCGGATCTGCCCGACGAGGTCGGGCCGAGGATCGTCGGGTGCCTTGCCTTGCGCATGCCAGTCAGACAAATGCGCGTATTGCACCAGTTTGTTGGCCTCGATCTGCGCCGAGAAGAACTGTTCGACGGCTTCGTTGCTCAATTTATAAGCAGGTGCCAGGGCAACGGCGCCGGCAATCACCTCGCGCTCGCGCTGACGGTCCTCGACGGGTTTACCGCTGTCCCATTTGCTCAACGCGACTTGATCGGCAATCGCCAGGCGCTCCTCTATGGTGCCAAGCAGTGGGGCGAGGGCGGCAGGTGCCGGGCTGGCGAAAGCGCTGTTGGCCAGCAGGGCAGTGAGCAAGGCAAGGGATGAGCGTAGGCGCATGGAGGATCTCGACTTTATCGGGTGAAGGCCATGATGCACGCAACCGGGCATTCGATGACAGACGTTCGCCCACAAAAAAGGCCTCCCGAAGGAGGCCTCTCTTTTGTCACGCTGCGTAGTGCAGCGCTACCGGATCAGCAGCTGTAGTACAGCTCATATTCCAGTGGGTGTACGAAGGTACGAACCTTGATTTCTTCTTCGCTTTTCAGAGCGATGTAAGCGTCGATGAAGTCGTCGCTGAAAACGCCGCCTTTGGTCAGGAACGCACGACCTTTGTCCAGCTCTTCCAGGGCTTCTTTCAGGCTGCCGCAAACTTGTGGGATCTCTTTCGCCTCTTCAGGCGGCAGGTCGTACAGGTTTTTGTCAGCTGCATCGCCAGGGTGGATCTTGTTCTGGATGCCGTCCAGGCCAGCCATCAACAGTGCAGCGAAGCCCAGGTACGGGTTAGCTGCTGGATCCGGGAAACGGGCTTCGATACGGCGAGCGCGAGGGCTGGACACGTAAGGAATACGGATCGAAGCGGAACGGTTGCGAGCCGAGTAGGCCAGCATCACTGGAGCTTCGAAGCCTGGGACCAGACGCTTGTAGGAGTTGGTCGACGGGTTGGTGAAGCCGTTCAGAGCCTTACCGTGCTTGATGATGCCGCCGATGAAGTACAGGGCGGTATCGGACAGGCCGGCATAGCCTTCGCCAGCGAAGGTGTTCTTGCCATCTTTGGCGATGGACAGGTGAACGTGCATACCCGAACCGTTGTCGCCGTACAGCGGCTTAGGCATGAAGGTCGCGGTGCGGCCGTATGCGTCAGCTACGTTGTGTACGCAGTATTTCAGGGTCTGAACTTCGTCAGCCTTGGCCACCAGGGTGTTGAACTTCACACCGATTTCGTTCTGACCGGCAGTCGCCACTTCGTGGTGGTGAACTTCGATGGTCAGGCCCATTTCTTCCATGGCGTTGCACATGGAGGTACGGATTTCGTGGTCGTGGTCGAACGGCGGAACCGGGAAGTAGCCGCCTTTGACGCCTGGACGGTGGCCTTTGTTGCCGCCTTCCACGTCCTGGTCGGACATCCACGAACCTTGTTCGGAGTAGATTTTGAACATCGAGCCAGAGATGTCGGACTTGAACTTCACTTCGTCGAAGATGAAGAACTCAGGCTCTGGACCCACAAATACGGTGTCGCCGATACCGGTCGACTTCAGGTATTCCTCGGCACGCTTGGCGATCGCCCGTGGGTCACGGTCGTAGCCTTGCATGGTCGAAGGCTCGATCACGTCGCAGACCAGGATCAGGGTCGGCTCTTCGGTGAACGGGTCGAGAACGGCAGTGGTGTCGTCCGGCATCAGGATCATGTCGGAAGCTTCGATGCCTTTCCAGCCAGCGATGGAGGAACCGTCGAACATTTTGCCTTCTTCGAAGAAAGCTTCATCCAGCGCATCGCGAGCCGGCATGGTCACGTGGTGCTGAGTGCCTTTGGTGTCCGTGAAGCGCAGATCAATCCACTTGACGTCATGATCTTTGATGAGTTGAACCGACTTCGACATAGTGTCCTCCGGGTGGCTTAGGGCTAGTAATGGATGCCCTTAAATGTGGGTGATGCCGGCGCGAATACTCTGCCATGGCAACCTGCCTCACAAGGGAGCAAATTGCATGCCAGTGCCTCATCATGGGTTTTTTGCCCCAATATCACGCTTGCAAGGGGGCGGCGCACCATAAAGCGCAAAATATCGCCCTGTAATGTAGCGTCGATTTCCATAAATGACCTGTTTTGGTGCATGCAAAACCTTCTGCACATTAACTGGTTAAACCTTGAGCAATTTCCGCTATAATCCGCGCCCCCCTTTTTCGGCTGGCCCTGCGCGCGCTGTTTTCATGAAACTAATCGTAAAAGTCTTCCCCGAGATCACCATCAAGAGCCGCCCGGTACGGATGCGTTTCATCCGCCAGTTGGCCAAAAACATCCGTACCGTGCTCCGTGACCTGGACCCGGCCGTGGTGGTGAACGGTGTGTGGGACAATCTCGAGCTGGAAACCCGCGTCAGCGACCCCAAGGTCCTGAAAGAGATGGGCGAGCGCCTGACTTGCACGCCGGGCATCGCGCACTTTTTGCAGATCGACGAGTACCCGCTGGGCGACTTCGACGACATCGTCGAGAAGTGCAAGCAGCACTACGGCGATGCGCTGGCCGGGAAGATTTTCTCGGTGCGCTGCAAGCGCGCCGGCAAGCACCCATTCAGTTCGATAGACATCGAGAAATATGTCGGCAGCCAGTTGCGCCGTCAGTGTGGTGCCGCCGGAATCGACCTGAAAAAGCCCGAAATCGAAGTCCGTATCGAAGTTCGCGACCAACGGTTGTTCGTGATCCATAGCCAGCACAACGGCATCGGCGGTTATCCGCTCGGGGCCCTGGAACAGACGCTTGTACTGATGTCCGGCGGCTTCGATTCCACCGTTGCGGCCTACCAGATCATGCGCCGCGGGCTGATGAGCCACTTCTGCTTCTTCAACCTGGGCGGACGCGCCCACGAATTGGGCGTCATGGAAGTCGCGCACTTCATCTGGAAGAAGTACGGCAGCTCCCAACGCGTGTTATTTGTCAGTGTGCCGTTCGAGGAAGTTCTGGGAGAAATTCTCGGGAAAGTCGATAACAGTCATATGGGTGTAGTTTTGAAGCGTATGATGTTGCGCGCTGCTTCCCGAATTGCCGATCGACTGCACATCGAAGCGCTGGTCACGGGTGAGGCGATCTCCCAGGTGTCGAGCCAGACGTTGCCGAACCTGTCCGTGATCGACTGCGTAACCGACAAGCTGGTCTTGCGTCCACTGATCGCCAGTCACAAGCAGGACATCATCGACACGGCCAACGAGATCGGCACCGCCGATTTCGCCCGGCACATGCCGGAGTACTGCGGGGTCATCTCGGTCAATCCGAAGACGGCGGCCAAGCGCTACCGCGTGGAGCACGAAGAGAAAGAATTCGACATGGCAGTCCTTGAGCGCGCGCTCGAGAACGCCAAACTGGTGCCGATCGATCGGGTGATCGACGAATTGGGCCAGGACTTGCAGATTGAAGAAGTCAGCGAAGCGCTGGCGGGCCAGATCATCATCGATATCCGTCACCCGGATGCCGCCGAAGACGACCCGCTGGAGCTTCCTGGTATCGAGGTACAGACGATGCCGTTTTATGCACTGAACGCTCGTTTCAAGGAACTGGACCCTACTCGCCAGTACCTGCTGTATTGCGACAAAGGCGTGATGAGTCGCCTGCATGCCCACCATTTGCTCAGTGAGGGGCATGCCAATGTGCGCGTTTATCGACCGAGCTAAGTGCCCGGGGCTGTTTGCCTGTGGCCTGCGTCACCGGCCCCCCGATGCCACCGTCAAGTTGTAACGGCTTGTACGGACGCTACTGTTAATCGCTGCCAAGACTTGTCAGCACACCGAATCCTCTGATCGAGATACACAAGTGATCGAAAATCTACGCAACATCGCCATCATTGCCCACGTTGACCATGGTAAAACCACCCTGGTAGACAAACTCTTGCGTCAATCCGGCACCCTGGAGCGCAACGAGCTCAACGACGAGCGCGTGATGGACTCCAACGACCAGGAGAAAGAGCGCGGTATTACCATTCTGGCGAAAAACACCGCCATCAACTGGAACGGCTACCACATCAACATCGTGGACACCCCGGGCCACGCCGACTTCGGCGGCGAAGTTGAACGCGTAATGTCGATGGTCGACTCCGTTCTGCTGCTGGTTGACGCTCAAGACGGCCCTATGCCGCAAACCCGTTTCGTGACCAAGAAGGCGTTCGAAGCCGGCCTGCGTCCAATCGTGTGCATCAACAAGGTTGACCGTCCAGGCGCGCGTCCGGACTGGGTTCTGGACCAGATCTTCGACCTGTTCGACAACCTGGGTGCTACCGAAGAACAGCTGGACTTCAAAGTCGTCTACGCCTCGGCCCTGAACGGCATCGCCGGTCTGGACCACACCGACATGGCTGAAGACATGACCCCGTTGTACCAGTCGATCGTCGACAACGTACCGGCTCCTAAAGTTGACCGTGAAGGCCCGTTCCAGATGCAAATCTCGGCACTGGACTACAACAGCTTCCTGGGTGTTATCGGTGTTGGCCGTATCGCTCGTGGTAGCGTCAAGCCGAACACTCCAGTCGTGGCCATTGGCGCCGACGGCAAGAAGCGTAACGGTCGTATCCTGAAGCTGATGGGTCACCACGGCCTGCACCGTATCGACGTTGAAGAAGCGTTTGCCGGTGACATCGTGTGCGTGAGCGGTATGGACTCGCTGTTCATCTCCGACACCCTGTGCCAGCCGGACAACGTCGAGGCGATGAAGCCTCTGACCGTTGACGAGCCAACCGTTTCCATGACCTTCCAGGTAAACGACTCGCCTTTCTGCGGTAAAGAAGGCAAGTTCGTGACTTCCCGTAACATCAAGGAGCGTCTGGACAAAGAGCTGCTGTACAACGTTGCACTGCGCGTTGAAGAAGGCGACTCGGCTGACAAGTTCAAGGTTTCCGGCCGTGGTGAGCTGCACCTCTCGGTACTGATCGAAACCATGCGTCGCGAAGGCTTCGAAATGGGCGTTGGTCGTCCGGAAGTGATCATCCGTCAAGTTGACGGCGTGAAGCAGGAACCGTTCGAAAACGTAACCATCGACACCCCTGAAGAATCCCAGGGCAAGGTCATGGAAGAGATGGGCCTGCGTAAAGGCGACCTGACCAACATGGTGCCGGATGGCAAAGGCCGTGTTCGTCTGGAGTACAACATCCCTGCTCGCGGTCTGATCGGTTTCCGTAACCAGTTCCTGACCCTGACCAACGGTGCTGGCATCCTGACCTCGATCTTCGATCGCTACGACACCATGAAGTCCGGCGACATGTCCGGTCGTCAGAACGGTGTTCTGGTATCGGTAGAAACCGGCAAGGCGCTGACCTACTCCCTGGAAACCCTGCAGGCGCGTGGCAAGCTGTTCGTTGAGCACGGTCAAGAGATCTACAACGGTCAGATCGTTGGTCTGAACAGCCGTGACAACGACATGGGCGTCAACCCAACCAAAGGCAAGAAGCTCGACAACATGCGTGCTTCGGGTAAAGACGAAACCATCGCCCTGGTTCCACCTGTTCGCTTCACTCTGGAACAGGCCCTGGAATTCATCCAGGATGACGAGCTGTGCGAAGTGACACCTAAGTCGATCCGCCTGCGTAAGAAGATCCTGGACGAAGGCGAGCGTACCCGCGCTGCCAAGAAAGCCAAGAACTGAGTTAACTCAGGCTGAATGAAAACGCCCCCGGTCGAAAGGCCGGGGGCGTTTTTGTTTGTCTGGCTGTAGCAGCTGCCGAGCCTGCGAGGCTGCGTTCGACTGCGCAGCAGTCGTGAAATCAAACGCTGCGGTGCATCATATAAATCG